>WHTL01000444.1 GCA_009377735.1 Acidimicrobiia bacterium | reverse complement strand
TGCCTTCGAGAGTTGCCGCCACGTGGGTCCCATGATCGCCGTGGCGAATCTGTTGTTCGCTTCGTCGATCGCTGAGACAGCAACCTCCTGAGTAATCTCCTGACCATCGGCGAGCTCCCACATATGGAATCCAATCAATTGAACCACGAAGGGGTATCCGCGACTCTCTTTCACAGCCAAGTTGAGGGCGTCTGTGGTGATGAATCCGCCTTGGTCGTTGATGGGGACAACCAGGGCAGCCCGGGTTGCCGTCGGGTCGAGCGGACCGATCTCGTAACGGCTGCAGCGTTGAAAGAACGTGATCGCCTGGTCTGCGAGGATGGTGTCCTCAATGCTGGGAAGGGCTGCTCCCACGAACGCGACAGGCTTCGCTTGCCGACGTGCAACATGTTGGATCACCGATCCGAGGACACGAGCTTCAGTCCGATCTGCGTTCTGGAGCTCGTCGATTGTGATGAGGACACCTGTACTGTGCTGGACGAGTCGGTTTGTGAGCTCAGTGAGAGAATGACGCAGGTCGAGGGTGCGTGGTTCCGGCGGGACGTTCTCGAATTCGACGCCGAACCCTCCTGCTTCTACTCCTGAGAGGCGTTTGATCGGTGGTGGTCCCTCTAGCTCTTCCAACTCCCTATCCGTGTCTCTTGCAACACGGTCCACGAACCCCGGGGTGGAGGCGTCGTGCGAGATCGCTATCCATCCCTTCTGCTGGGCCCGGTCCTCTACTTCGTTCAGCAGCACCGTCTTTCCGGACCCACGCATACCGGTGAAGATCACAGTTCGGTCGGGATGGTTCGGGCCCGACTCAAGCGCGGTGGTGATGTTGTGGATGGGCTTGTCCCGTCCTGCAAGCAGGGGCGGGCTGGCTCCGAACGTGGGGGCAAAGGGATTTGGACTAGTCACACGTCAATGATGGTAGCTCGATGTGTTTTGTGAGTTTTGTCACCGCTACAGGCTCACCTCGTAAGCATAAGCCGTAAACCGCTGACCTGCGATTATCTACAGAACAGGAGTTTTGTCATGTTTTGTCGGATCGATCCGACGGGCTTGGGAGGCTACTTGAGTTGTGCGATCACTTCCCATACTTGGAGGGGTTGCTCCACTGGCTCGGCCTCGATCACCTGGGGGAACGTCTCCCACGGGGTGGTGATGCCTCCCATAGTCCAACGGTACTCCCCCGACCAGGTGGCTTCGATCGACGCGAGGAAGCAGGCGCAGTCGTGGCCAGCATCGGTGCCTTTTGTTTCGTAGATGTGGGTGAAGAGTGGGTCATCTTCTGAGCCGTAGTTTCCGGCTCCGAACTGATCCGTTGCGAGGGTGTGGGTGGCGGTTTCATCGTTGCCGGATAGAGGACCGTCGTCGCCGGTGTCGATGGTGACCTCAGATGGCCACGCCCTTACCTCGACAGTGATGGTGAGTCCGGTGAGGGGTTCGATTGCTGAGTCGCTGGCGTATGCCTCGGTGTCGCCCTCGAGCCAGAATCCGTTCTCGTATCCGGTCCAGATGGGTATCTCTTCGGTGCCGGGGAGTTCGGTGCCGATCCCGCCTGATGCGAGACCTACTCCTGCCCAGACTTCCCACGGGTCGATGCCACCGTCATCGGGAGTGACGCAATGGGTATCCGTACGGACCGGCCACCAGTAGTCGGGCTGCTCAGGGTCGCGTTCGAACCACTGGCGCATGATTCCGATCTCCATGTCGGCGCAGGCGGTCACACTCTCAGTGTCGACTTGCCAGCATCCTCGCCATAAGTCCTCTTCGACCTCGACAGGGCACGGAGCCTGGTCGCCGCCATCTCCGCCGTTTCCATCATCGTCTGGTGGTCCGTCGCCGCCGTCGCAGATAGGCAGGTTGG
>WHTL01000300.1 GCA_009377735.1 Acidimicrobiia bacterium | reverse complement strand
GAGGAGGTGACATCGGCACCGGAACCAAAGGGTGGAAGGCCTGCCTCAACCAGCTCGCCATCTACTTTCCAGGGCGACTCCCCGTCGCCTAAACACATGAACCGGAACCACACCACTTACACAGACACCCGGACAGGCCCTCGGGATATTCCACGAGACGTTCATAGTGTCCGCAGATAGATCCGAGAGCGTCTACGTCGACATGCCTCCCCAGATGCTCGCCGCCGCCACCGGTGTGGCCCCGGTGCAGTCGCCCCGGCCTCGACTCACCCCGAAGAAGGTCCCCGTATCCCCGAGGCGTCACAAAAACCCCTGACCATTCCGAGGTTAACCCGTCGTCAGGGAGTGACCTCTCTGATCACGATCTCCATGAGACTTCCCGAAGTCGTCGTGGCATAGGTCGTTCCACCAGGACCGACTCCGAATGAGGAGACACCCTCGAGTCCCGAATCCAACCACTCCCTCTGACCGGTAGCGTCACCGTCCACCAACTCGAAGCTGCGAAGGAACCCGGTGCAGAAGTCCGAATAGAAGTAGGTGCCGTACAACGCCGAGACATCGCCCCGGTAGACCGGCCCGCCTGTGATGGAGCAACCGTCACCATGGTCGTACTCCTCGACCGGTAGCACCAGGCCACTGCGGTCACAGCTCGACGACTCGTAGCAATGGGAACCTTCCATGATGTTCCAACCCAGATTCTGCGCCGGTGCGGCGTCCACGGGTAGCACGTCGATTTCCTCCCATTGGCCCTGCCCAACATCGCCGACATAGACATTGTCACCGACATCATCGACCCAGAACCGCCAGGGATTTCGGACGCCGTACGCCCAGATCTCCGGCTTGTCCCCGGGGGCGTCATTACCCGGGGGGATCTCGTAGTTCCGATCCGGGTCACCGGGGAAGGCATCCCCGTCGATGTCTATTCGGAGAATGCTACCGAGGAGTGAGTCGGGGTTCTGCCCATGACCGTGGGGATCGCCGCCACTGCCTCCGTCACCGAGCCCGATGAAGAGATAACCGTCGGGACCGAATGAGATCATACCCCCGTTGTGATTCGAGTACGGCTGTACCAAATTGAGGAGATCCCGCACCATCACGACCCCCGAGTCGTCCTGGCGATACTCACGGATTACGGTATCGCCGGAATTGTCGGTGTAGGACACGAAGAACCGTCCGTTGTCGGCGTACCCCGGGTGAAATGCCATCGACAGAAGCCCCTGCTCGCCACCACTGGTCACCCGGTCACGGATATCCAAGACGACATGAAGGTCGGTGGGTGACCCGGCAAGGACCCTTCCGTCGAGGGTTGTCACCCATAGACGTCCATCACCGGGGGCGTTCCCAACCCACGAGAGTGCCGTGCCGACTTCGTGGGTATCACCGAGCTCGACCACTGGCCTCCCCGGTGGTGGGGGAGGCTCGCCGTCTCCCAGGTCAAAGGCACGAACCAGGAAGGATGCCATCTCCTCCCGTTCCACCGCATCTCCGGGGCAAAAACGGTCGTTCTGCGGCGGATTGCAGCCGAAGGTGACTCCCGCCTCGGCGAGAGAGTTGATGTCGTCCTCGTGGACCGATCCATCATCGTCCACGAAGCCGTCGGTACCCGCGGGTGGGATGTCCAGGGCGCGGACCAGAAACGAAGCCATCTCTTCTCGTTCTACGGGATCCCCGGGACAGAATTGGTCGTTCTCGGGCGGGTTACAACCCAGGGTGACCCCAGCCTCAGCCAGAGAGTTGATGTCCGCCTCGTGTACCGAGGCCCCGTCGTCGTCGAAGTGGTCACCGTCGGGGGCGGGGAGGTCCAGGGCCCGCACCAGGAACGAGGCCATCTGCTCCCTTGCCACCGATTCACGCGGACAGAATCGGTCATTGGCCGGCGGGTTGCAACCAAAGGTGATCCCAGCATCCGCCAAGGTGTTGATATCGGCCTCATGAACCGAGCCCTCATCGTCGACAAAATGATCGGCCGCAGCCACGGAGAATCCGAGCGAAAGCAGGACCATGAGAACAGAAAAGAACAAGGACTTCACGAGACCGGACTCCTCATTGGGGCGTGATCGCAATCTAGCACTGAAGACAACCCTCCCCTGAGAGCAACGGGCGGCCTGAAAATCCAAAAAATGATGTATCAAACTCGGTACAGGCCCCTCTTCAGAGTCGAAGGGCCCAAAAAAGGGGGCAGCCGCGTGGGTCGCCCACACGGTATCCTCGTCGGGTCCGAATGCCGGCTACAACGGAGTTAATTGATGTTTAGACGTCGTCTGGCGGTCCTCACCGCTCTCGCCATGGTTCTGGGTCTCGTACCCGCTTTACTCGTCTCGGCCGACACCGGCTTTGACGATGTCCCCGACGATCACGTATTCGCCGCCGATATCGTATGGCTGGCCGATGAAGGAATCACCCTCGGTTGCAACCCTCCCGAGAACAGCAACTTCTGTCCTGAGGATGCGGTGACTCGAGGCGCTATGGCGGCATTCCTGGTCAGGGGTCTCGGCCTCACCGAGGATGGGCCCAGCTTCGACGACACCGCAGGCCACGTGTTCGAGGACGACATCTCCAAGCTAGCCGCAGCCGGGATAACCCGGGGATGCAACCCACCGGAAAACACCAACTTCTGCCCCGACGAAGACGTCACCCGCGGCGCCATGGCGGCGTTCCTCCATCGCGCCCTCACCCGTGAGGTGCCTGAATCGCCCTACGGGGAGTTCGATCCGATAACTATCAGTGGCGGAGCTGGTCTCGGCATCGAGAAAGTCGTTAGCGTCCCCAACGATTACGTGGCTCTGGTCGATGTCGATTACGACGACCCGGCCGAAGAACCCGACGAGCTCGAGACCAACATCATCGTTCGCAGTCGTGAAGCCGACGACTCCCAGGTAGATCTCCTGGTTAACGAGATCGGCGACTACGAGGGCCGTCGTGTCATCAACCTCAACCCGGAACGGGGGCGACCCGTGAGGAGCTTCTCCATCGATGCCGGCGGACCGTGGACCATCACGCTCCGACCAGTGTCGGCAGCGGAGCGGTTCTCGACATCGATTTCGGGTAGCGGTGACGATATCGTCGTATACACCGGCTCCCACACCACCCTCGACTGGGACTTCCAACCACACGACAGCGACCAGAACTTCAGGATCATGGGTTACGACCAGTTCGCCTCCTTCACGGAATACCTGGTGAACGAGTACCCCGGTGGAACAGGATCGTCTGATTTCTCTACCGACTCGATGCTGTGGGACATCACCGGATACGGCGGCGACTGGACCTTGGATACCCACTCCCATTAGGCGATAGCCATTTCAATTCCCCACGAGCGGGCCCCGGTTTCTCACCTGCCGGGGTCCGCTCCCTTCCTTTTGGTATAGGTGGAAGGTGGCGTACCCACGACGTGTGTGAACACGCGGGTGAGATGGGACTGGTCATCGCCGGTGAGAGCAAGGACGGGTACGATCTCGCCCTTTCCTACGACATCGGTTGAGATTGGTTGGAATGATTAGAGCAGGTCGGTCGTTACGATAGAGGAGCCCCTTCAGGTGGGACTGGGACGGGGCGGAAGGAAAAATCAAGGAGGGACATCGTGACTTTCATCTATCAAGGGCGTCCTGCGGCGCCGCTAATCCGGGCCATGGCACCCATCGTCATTCTGCTGGCCGTCTCCGCATGCGTGGAAACAACACCGCTGGCTGCATCCGACGCAACCCGTTCGGCACCTAGCGCGTCCTCAGCAATTCCAGAAGGTGTTGTTCTCATCGAAAGGATGAGCGTAGACGACTCGAAACGGGCACCGGAGCCGATTCAGATCCCCGCCGGGACCCAGGTAACGCTACTGGTCACCAACCAGTGCGACGATGTCCGCTCCCTCACCATCGACGAGTTGGATGTCGGCACGGGGGACATCCAACCAAATGAAACGGGATGGATTGCCTTCACCATGCCTGATAAGGGAACCGATGTCGAGCTCTCCCGCGCAGGCACCGTCAAAGGAAAGCTGATCCCGGAGTGAGCGTCTGTGTTTCTCCTCCGGAGCGGAGGGGGAGATGGTGAGCGCCGATTGTGGAGAGCAGGGATCGTTCCTCTTCGCTATCGGCGTCTCCGAGCCGGAGGTGCGGGCCCTTGCCTTCCGAAGCGCCTTAACCTGATCACGATGACCGCAAGCGATCCCTTGGTTCATCCCGCGACCGCCGACCGCTGGGACGATGTTATGAAGGTTATGGGTGTCAAGGGCGATCCCGCCTACTGCTGGTGCCAATACTTCCGTCAGACACCACAGGAGCGGCGCCAAGCGAACGCTGCCACCAACAGAGATGCGCTCCAGATACAGGTCCGAGACGAAGACCCCGCACCCGGTGTTCTCGCCTATATCGATGAGGAGCCGGTGGGATGGTGTGCGGTCGGCCCCAAACAAACCTACCCACGAGTCCTCAGCTCGAGGGTCGCCGGTCCCGATGTCGATGGCATCTGGTCGATCGTTTGCTTCGTGGTCCGAGTGGGTTGGCGCCGTAGGGGAGTGGGTGCCGCCTTGCTCCAGGGTGTGGTCGATCTCGCCAGATCACAGGGAGCGACGACGGTCGAGGGCTATCCAGTGGATCCGTCGGAACGACGCTCGGTCTCCTCATCTGACCTGTATCACGGGACACTCTCCCTCTTCCTCGACGCCGGATTCGAAGAGGTGAGTCGTTCCTCACCGTCCAGGGCGTTGGTGTCCCTCAAAATCTGACATACCGGCCCGGTACCATCTGAAGATGGAGACGGGGAGAGACTGTATGAGAGACTGGGCTTCCCCTGAAACCGTGGAGGCATGCACTATAAGGAGAGAGCATGTCAGAGACACGGAGAAAGTATGACCCGGAGTTCCGTGAGGGGGCTGTCCGGATCGTCCGGGAGACGGGCAAACCGATCGCTCATGTCGCCG
>WHTL01000025.1 GCA_009377735.1 Acidimicrobiia bacterium | reverse complement strand
TCGATCCCACTCCCCCTCCTTCGAGGGGGGAGAATTGTTTCGGGGAACGGCCAAGTCGGCGAGGTTGGGTCCAGGCATGCCGCAATTCACGACGAGCTCCGCCTTCACACCGACTTTTTCCCGTGCAGATGTCGTGGTGGTGGGTGGAAAACCGTAACCCGCGGCAGGCCAACCACCGGAGGAGCTGCGATCAGGTAAGACCCCAACTCGAATCACACCGAACCCGACATCCACCTATCAAGACAGACAGGAGGTAGTCGCGGAGGGTGAGGTCGGACGGCCCCCGACCACGCGAGACGTGGGTCCAGAGGCGGCCGTAGGGGGTCTGGGGGACGGCGTCCCCCAGGAGTTAGAGTGGAGCTGAGGGGATTTGAACCCCTGACCCCTTGCATGCCCATCGGATAGAGCCTCTGCCGAACCGGGAAAGTGGAGCTGAGGGGATTTGAACCGGGAAAGTGGAGCTGAGGGGATTTGAACCCCTGACCCCTTGCATGCCATGCAAGTGCTCTGCCGAGCTGAGCTACAGCCCCGGGATCTAAGAAGGATACCAACTGGGGCGGGTCTGAGCTAAATCAGTCCTCGGCTACTGCGGCCTGGTATTCGACGGTATTGGCGTCGCCCCAGAGACGCTCCAGACCGTAGAAGTCACGTTGTTCGGCTTGAAAGAGGTGGACCACAACATCGCCGTAGTCCATGAGCAGCCACTCCGCATCCTGGCTGCCCTCCACCCGGAGTGGGAGACGGCCAACATCCTCCTTCATCCGCTCCCTTACGGAGTCAGCTAGGGTCCTGACGTGGGTTTGGGAGGTCCCCGTGGCGATCACAAAGACATCCGCGATCGGCGTGAGTTCGGTGAGGTCCAACAACTCGATGTCCCCCCCTTTCTTTTCGGAAACGGCATCAGCGGCCGTCCGGGCGATCTCTCTCACCTCCTCGATGGTGATATCGCTGCGTGGGCCGTTTGGTGTTTCCGTGAACTCTTTTCCCGTTGCGGGCCTCCAGGTTGAATCGTCCACCGGAGCATAACCGGTCTGGGGGACTTGCTGCCTACGAATAGAGGTCATTCTCTCGGAGATACCACCACACGGGGTCGGTGACCAAGAACCGTGGGGAGCGACCCGAGGCGATCCAGGCTCTTAGCTCCGTCCCCGACACATCGAGACGGGACATCTCCAGCCACACGTGACCGGTGAGCACGGCATCAACCTCGGAGCGTGCACTGTTAGTGCGGGGGGCCACGGCGATCGTTGCCCGTTCCACCACGTCCTCGGTGCGATTCCAGCTGGGCACACCAGCCGCGGCGTCGGCACCGAGGATAAGGAAGAGCTCGTCCTGGGCCGGGAAGGAAGCGAGGGTGTCGGCGGTATACGTCCAACCGTCCCTGTGGACCTCGCGGTCATCGACCGTGAAATAGTCCACCTCTTCCGTCGCCAGTCGTGCCATCTCTAAGCGGGCGGCAGCGTCGGACACCTGTCGTCCCGCTTTCTGCCACGGCGCTCCCGCAGGCATGAACCTGACCTCGTCGAGGTCCAACTGACGGTACGCGACCTCACCGGCATGGAGGTGGGCTATGTGGAGCGGGTCAAAGGTTCCACCGAGGATTCCGATACGCACGTCATGAGGATATCGCCTCCGAGGCATCAGCGGATAGGAACAGCCGCCGCCGCGAATCTTCCGTTAGCATGCGTCGTCGTCCTCCTATCGCTCACGCCTCCGACACCGGTATCAGCCGAACCCGGCCGGGTCTGGCACAACCCAGGAATGGCTCGGGGTCGCGGTATCCATCGGTGTCGCGCAGAGAGACATGCACGGCTGCCTTGCCGGCGTGCCTCCCCGACCGACCGACGGCATCCCCTGCCTCGAGAACGGTCCCTTGTTCTGTGTCGATCCGTTGCAGCGAGGAGACGCTCACCCAATAGCCGTCCTCATGACGCACCGTGACGGCCAACACCCCCGCTACCTTCCCGGCAAAGGTGACCTCACCAGCGACGGGGGCAACGACAGTTGAGCCTTCGCTGGCGGCCAGGTCTACACCCCAGTGCCCCTGGTACCGTCCAATGGGTGCATACTCCCCGACCACAGGTCCGGGAACGGGTGGCAAAATACAAAAGCCGCCGTAGGCCGGCATTGTTGCCGTCACCGAGACACCAACGAGAAGCAGGGCAAGGGACAGGATCGAGCCGAGAAACCTTCGCATAGAGCCAACCTATGCCTGATGCGGTCGCGATGGAAGAGTCCTACACACCCCTACGGCAGTACCAGTTCCTCCACGAAGTTTTCCAACTGGCTGAGAGTCCTCACCTCGTAGGTCTTGTCACAATGCTGTCCATAGCGGGACATGAGAGAATCGCCCGAGTCCCAATAGCTCTTCGGCTCGGGGTTGAGCCAGAGCACCGATCGGGCCTCGGCGGCGAGCGTTGCCAATGTGTCCTCTCGTGCCGGTCGATAGTTGTTTCGGGCATCGCCCGCGATGATGAGGGTCGATCTCGATGTGATCTCACCATGCACGAGGCTGTTCCATGACTCGAAGGCCGACCCATAATCGGAGTGGCCGTCGGCCGCGACCACCCGGGCTTCGGTGGCAATCCTGCCGATGGCGGTAGCAGCATCGGTGCCCGCCCCAAAGAATCTGGTTATCTCATCCATGGTGTCGACGAAGGCAAACGACCGAAGACGTGAGAACTGGGTGGACAGGGAGTAGGTCAAAAGCAAGGTGAATCGGGCGAAGGTGGCCATCGAGCCCGAGACGTCGCAAGCGAGGAACACCTCCGGGCGGTGGGGACGCCGTCGTTTGAACCGCGGCTCAACCGGCACCCCGCCGGTACCGAGTGACGCCCTCACCGTGCGACGGAAGTCAAGCCGACCCTGACGCAGATGGTGGCGTCTCCTGGTGAGTCGGGTAGCAAGCTTCCTGGCAAGGGGAGTAATGGCGTGCTCCAGATCGTCCAACTCCTGACGGCTGGCGCGCATCAGGTCGAGATCCTCCACCGGTGTTTGACGGAGGGTGCGGGCCATGGCCTCCCGCCCCCGGTCGGCCACCAGCCGACGTCGGATATCCGCTTCCATCTCCTCTCGGAGCATCTCGAGACGACCATCGATCTCGTCGTCCAGCAACCTTTGATCGAGATGGTCTGACTCCTCATCCTCACCGGGCCCCAGTGCTTCTCGAAGCGCCTCTGCCATTGTCTCGGGAGAGAGCTGACGCAGGGTGCGGTAGAGATAGAAACTCCCCCCGACGGGTCGACCCGGTTCGATCCCCGCATACCGATCCACCGCCTGGGAAATCTGCTTGCGGAGCTCCTCGAGATCGAGCCTCTCCAATGCCTCGAGAAGCGACTCCCTGAGCAGATCGTCAAGATCATCGTCGGGAACCCCGTCTTCCCCACCGAAACGTCGATCACCCTCTCCCCCATCGTCCGGCTCTGGCAAACCGTGGGGGGATGAAAAGAAGACATCGAACACGGTGTCGAAAGCCGACACGTATTTGACGTCCTTGACCATCGTCGCCAACAGGCTGCTTCGAAGGGCCGACCTGTCGGCGAGGTCCGTGGCACCAACTGCCCGCACCGCATCGATGGTCTCCACCATCGACACCGGTACCCCGGCCGCCCGGAGCTCGTCGGCGAACTCCACGAAAAGGGAGTTCACCGAGTGACCGTGGAGTCCAGACTCCCCCTCGCCTTTTCGATGTCGCTCTGGTATTTCAAAAGCACGTGCAGGGTCTCGTCGAGAGTCTCGGAGTCGACACTATCGATGGATAGAGCGACCAGGGTCCGCGCCCAGTCGATGGTTTCGGAAACCGAAGGCGGCTTGCGAAGGTCGATCTTTCGGATCGAGGCCACCACCTCGGCGATCCGGGATGCCAGCGTCTCCTCCACTCCTGGCACCCGGGACCGCAGGATGTCGCGCTCCCGTTCGGGGGTCGGATAGTCGATATGGAGAAAGAGGCCTCGACGCTTGAGGGCCTCCGACAGCTCCCGGGTGTTATTGGAGGTGAGCACCACGAGCGGGGTCGTGGTAGCACTCACCGTGCCCAACTCGGGAATGGTGACCTGGAAATCGGAGAGCACCTCGAGAAGAAGGGCTTCGGTCTCCAACTCGACCCGATCGACCTCATCGATCAGCAGCACCACCGGCTCGTCGGAGGCTATGGCTTCCAGCAGCGGTCGAGTGAGCAGGAAATCGCGGGCGAAGATGTCAGACTCGATCTCGTTCCAATCACTCCCCTCGTCAGCCTGGATGAAGAGGAGCTGCTTCTTGTAGTTCCACTCATAGAGCGCCTTGCTCTCGTCGAGCCCCTCATAGCACTGCAGTCGTATCAGGCGTCGATCCGTGATCGATGCGAGCGCTTTGGCAAGTTCCGTCTTGCCAACACCGGCCGGCCCTTCGGCGAGGATCGGCTTCTCCAACTCGTTGGCTAGATAGGCAACCTGGGCGATGTGGTCGTCGGCGAGGTATCCAACCTCCTCCAAGGCATCCCGAAGCTCCTTCGGGGAGGAGAGAGCGTTCGTGTTGCTCATTGCCGCACCTGCCCGTCACCGGTCACGATATATCGTTCCGAGGTGAGTGCCTCGAGACCCATGGGTCCTCGCACATGGAGCTTCTGGGTGGAGTTTCCGATCTCGGCGCCGAAACCGAATTCACCACCGTCGGTAAATCGAGTCGAGGCGTTGACCATGACCACACCGGAGTCGGTGCCGTTCACAAACTGATCAGCGGCTTCGATGCGATCGGTGACGATCGCCTCGGTGTGACCTGTGCCATACCGGTTTACATGAGCCACTGCATCCTCGAGCGAAGGAACCACCCGCACCGCCATGACCATGTCGAGGTATTCCTTGGCCCAGTCGTCGTCGGTGGCCGGGTCGATCCCATCGACGAGATTCCGCGCCGTCTCGTCACCGCGCAGCTCCACGCCAGCGGCCATGAGGGAACCGGCAACCTTGGGGAGGAACTCGTCCGCCACCGCCTGATGGACCAACAGTGTCTCCGCAGCGTTGCACACACCGGGACGATGGGTCTTGGAATTGAGCACGATCGCCTCGGCCCTGGCAAGATCGGCAGACGCGTCGACATAGACATGGCAATTGCCGGCGCCGTCGATGACGAAGGGAACGGTGGCTTCGGCTTCCATCGCCGCGATCAGGGAAGGCCCACCACGGGGAACAAGGAGGTCGACATATTTCCGCGTCGTCATCAGCTCCTTGGCGCCCTCCCGCGAGGTGTCCTCCACGACCTGGATAGCGTCTTCGGGAAGACCAGCTTTGTCCAGTGCTTCCCGCATCACGGCAGCTATCGCCATGTTGGAGGTGAGTGTGAATGAGGATCCGCGCAATAACGCCGCATTTCCCGCCTTGAGACAGAGACCCCCGGCATCCGAGGTGACGTTGGGGCGCGCTTCGTAGATGACCGCCACCACGCCGAGGGGAGCCCGTACCCTCTCCACCTTGAGACCGTTGGGTAACACCCAACCGGCGGTGGTGGAACCAACCGGGTCGGGAAGGGATGCAACCACGCGGAGACCATCAGCCATGGCGCTGACCCGCTCCGGGTTGAGAAGCTGTCGATCCAACAGGGCACCGGTGACACCCTCGTTGCGGGCCCTCTCCATATCCTCTTGGTTGGCGTCCAGGATGACGTCGGTGGCCTTCTCCACCTCGTCGGCGGCTAGCTCCAGGGCAGCGTTCTTGGTGGCTGCGGTGGCGGTGCGCAGGATTCGGGAGGCCACACCGGCCCTGCGTCCTAGTTCATCGATCATCCGACAAAGTGTAGGAAGCACCTAGGGTCCATCAGAACGTGCCTCATGACCTCCCTCCTATTCGCTGACGCCCTATTATCCGCTGTTGACCCATGGATGATTTCGCGTGCATGTAGTTATCGCCGGTGCGGGCCGTGTCGGGGGATCGCTCGCCCAGGCGCTTGCCAACGAAGGGCACGACGTTGTGGTTGTCGACATCCGCACGACACCCCTCGAAGACCTGGGAAAGTCCTTCAACGGATTGACGGTCCGTGGCCAGGCTTTCGATGTGCGTACCCTCCGCGAGGCCACCATCGAAGATGCCGACGTGTTTGCGGCCATGACCAATTACGACAACATCAATTTGATGGCCGTCGAGGTCGCCAAGGCTGTCTTCGAAGTACCACGTGTGTTGGCGCGACTGTTGGACCCGGCTCGGGGAGACTCCTACCGAGCGCTTGGGATCCCCTATGTGTCGACCACGGCACTCATCGCCTCCGTGGTTTATGAACGGATCGTCTCTGAGGAGTTCGCAGTACACGTTACCTTCGGTGGGGGAGACGTCGAGGTCGTCGAGTTCGTGCTGAGCGCCTCGGCCGACGGTCTCGAGGTGGGCGACCTCGAGATCGAAGAGGCCCTTCGAGTCGCAGCGGTGAGACGGAACGACCAGACCTTCATTCCCAAACAGGATTTCGTTCTCGCGCCTGGTGATCTGGTAGTGGCGGCGGCTCTGGAGGGGAGCAGACACAGAGTTCGGTCGTACCTTGAGGCATCCGAATGAGGATGGTGATAGTGGGGGGCGGGAAAATCGGGTCGTTCCTTGCGAGAGAGATGCGCCGCAACCGTCATGCCGTGGTCCTCATAGAGCGGGATCCCCAGCACGCACGCCAGGTGGCGGAGAACACGGGTGCCTTGGTCATCGAGGGTGATGGCACCGATGTAAAGATCCTCGGCGAAGCCGACGTGAGGCGGGCGGGATATCTTATCGCCGTCACCGGAAGGGATGAGGACAATCTGGTGGCATGCCAGTTGGCCCGGACGGCTTATGGGTGCCGACAGGTCCTGGCACGAGTCAACGATCCCAGGAATGCCAGGACTTTCGAAGCGCTCGACGTTCCCTCGGTTTCGGTGACAGACATGCTGGTGCGTTATCTGAGTGAGCAGATGGACGTTAGCGAACTGGTGAGACTGGCCGCCCTGGGGGATGGTACGGCGAATCTGGTAGAGGTAGTTGTTCCCCCCAATCGCCCCCAGGTCGCTGTTATCGACCTGGGGATGCCCGAGTCGACCATAATCGCCGCCATTGTTCGTGCCGGATCGGTGATCATTCCCCGTGGCAACACAGTCATCGAGCCAAAGGACCGGGTAGTGGTTGTGACTCTCGGTGATCTCGAGACCGAGGTCCGTGATGCCCTCGTCGAGCCCGATGACGACAGAGCATGAGAGAACGGATACGCCAGATCATTAGTCCCCTGGGGGGGTGGAACGTGGAATGGCGTCACATCCGGGGGATCATAAACACGCTCGCAGCCACGATTGGATTGACCCTCGGACTACTCGCCGCCGGTCTTGTTCTTGCTCGCGTAATCCTCTGGCTGGTGGCATGATTCTTGGCTTCGTTCGGACCAAGTGTTCCCCGCCACCATGCTGGTAAGACCGCACTCCGAGGATGTCCGCATCATTGGCTTCTACCTGGGCCGGGTCCTCTTCTTGGCCAGTCTCGCCGGGACGATTCCCATCGTGGTGTCGGTCGTCTCAGGAGAGTTGGGGCTGACCGGAGGGTTCTTACTAATGATCGGAATCGGTGCCACCCTCTTTGGGCTGGCCGAATGGATCCGTCCTGGGCCCAATGCCCGGCTTCGATGGAGCGAAGGCATGGTCGTGGTTGCCCTCGCTTGGATCCTGGTTCCGGTCCTTTCCGCCATTCCGTTCTTCTTGTCGGGCCGCTACGTCGGATTCCTCAGCGCCATATTCGAGGCAATGAGTGGATTTGCCACGATCGGCCTTACCGTCGTCAACGATCTCGATCACATGTCCAGCGCTCTCCTGGTCTGGCGACAAACGACACACTTCATAGGGGGGCAGGGAATTGTTCTCGTGGCGCTGTCCGTCTTTGCCGGTGGTGGAGCGCTCGCCTTGTACCACGGGGAAGCACGCGACGAGAGGATCCTCCCCTCGGTTACTTCTACAGCGAGGTTCATCTGGCTCGTCAGCGCCCTATATGGCCTTGTGGGCATCTCCGCGTTGACTCTTCTTCTAGATCTCCGTCTCGGATTCGAGCCGGGACGCGCCCTCCTCCACGCCTACTCCCTGTTCGTTGCCGCCTTCGACACCGGTGGGTTCGCAGCGATGTCCACCAGCGTCGCCTTCTACCACTCCCCCGCCATCGAGGTCCTGCTGACATGGTTGATGCTATCGGGAAGCCTCTCGTTTGGTGTCCATTTCATCCTCTTGAGAACACCCCGAAACTTCTTTCGGAATCTGGAGACAAAGACATATCTGACCACCATCTTCGCCACCAGTTTGGTAGGGATGACCGGTCTCGTACTGTTGGGATTGGCCACCGAGCCCATCACCCTCCTCCGCCGCGGACTATTCCATCTCATCTCCGCACACACCACCACCGGATTCTCCAACATCACCACAAGTGACCTCGCATCTTGGAGCGGACTCGCGTTCGCGGCTATCGCCACCGCCATGGCGCTCGGTGGTATGGCATCGTCGACCTCGGGTGGTGTCAAGGCCCTTCGTGTGGGACTCACCATCAGAACACTGGGACAATCCATCCGTAGGACTCTGCTCCCGGAGCACACGGTGCTCTCCAACACCTTCTACCAGAATGGGCGACGGACCCTCACTTCCGACTTGGCACAGTCAGTGTTGGTGGTTTCCTTGCTGTATGTGGGTCTTTATCTATTCGGCACTGTCGTCGGGATAGCGCACGGATATCCTCTCCAGGCATCCCTCTTCGAGGCCACTAGCGCTGCGAGCGGTACCGGGCTGTCCGTGGGCATCACGGCTCCTGATATGCCCTGGCTCCTTCAGGTCGTATACGTCCTCCTCATGTGGGTGGGTCGTCTTGAGTTCATCTCGGTCTTCGTCCTCATCGGGTTTGCCGCATCGACGGTGGTAGGCGAATGAGACCCGAGGAAACCACCACGAAGTGGACACGTGGGCTCGTAATTGGGGTGCTTGGCCTGGCGCTTATCGTTGCCTCTCTTCCTGTGGCTGCGCAGGAGGCCGTGCCCGTGGAGGCCCTGCTTCTTGAGCCAGCGCTGTACGACGAGACACGGGTCACGATCGTCGGTGAGTTGGTGGGAGACTATTCCCGACGAAGTGCCATCACATGGATCCAGTTGAACGATGATGTTTATGTCACCGATCCAATGATGCCCTTCAACAGCGAACCACGCGGTGCCAACAGCGGCATCGGTGTCAAGATCTCCACCGCCCACTTCGATGAGACGATATCCTCACCACCCGGTCGCTACGGGTGGCGCGGCCCTGAGGTGGCGGTAAGCGGCATCTTCTATCATCTCGACCCCGACGAAGGAGGGGAGACTTACGTCGCGGCAGAGTCTATTCGCGTCCTTAGCGACGGCCACCGGATACCAACCGAGCCCATCGGCTTCACCCCCGTCCTTGGTTTGGTCCTCATCGCCGTCGGCCTCCTCCTGTACACCCTGGCGCGGCGGCGAAACGTTCGAGAAGGCATCGCCGAGACCCCTCCACCGTCCAACTGATCTCACGTCCTGGGGAGGGTCGCCCCTTCTGTGTGCTCTCCCTCCCGGGCTGACCAACGAAACCACATCACGGCCATCGAAGGCCAGACCACTATGGGAGTCACCAGCTTCATGATTAGCCCGGCGAGTTGTTGGTCATTAATGGAGGACATGCCACCGATCCGTGGTGCCAGCTCGTAGGTGGCATAGAGGGGAAAGTTGGCAAAGGTGAGGAAACTGGCTGGGAGGATGGCAACCACGGTGGTGGTGAGGAAGAGGTAGGCGATCTTGGAGGGTGTCCTGGGATGACGCATCTCCACGATCGGAGCGATCACCGGCCACCAGAGAATGAAGCCCGCCAGCAACCAGAGGACATCCATGACGAGGGAGCCAACCTGTGAGACACGCAAAGTGTCCACCGTAACCGGGGCGTGGGTGGAGATCATCAGGAGGTTGTAGGTGAGGCCCGCCAACACCAGTGATCTGCCCATGGAGGATGCGATACGGCTGAGCCGGAGACGTCGCAGTACGGATTCGGCCATCCAGCGGGGTGTTCCCAGGAGGATCAGAGGCGCCGCTACCAGGGTGTAGAGGAGATACTGGAGCATGTGGGCGGATGCCAGATAGCCGGCGCCGAGCGTTCCCAGTGGCCAGTCTGTTGCCAACCAATACACAGCCATCCCAACCATGAACAGTGCGATCTGGCGTTTCGACGTTGCCCGCTCACCGGTGCGGATGACGCGCACGTATACAACCGCTGGGATGATCGCTGAGAGCCAGATCCCCGGGTATGCGATCCACGCCCATGTCCACGGACGGGCCAGTGCGGTGCACCAGAATGCAATCTCGGTCATTCTCTGCCTATCAGGACCGGAAGATCGTTGTCCCAGTCGGTCTGGCGGGTCCCGAAGGGATACTGGGTGTATCCCTTACCGTTCGGGGCATACACGAATACCTGACCGGCATGGGCCATGGTGTAGCCGATCTTGTCGTCAGGGACCTGGTAAGCCACCCCGGCGCCTGCCGCCTCCTGGGCAGTCGCCAGCTCCTCCTCGGTGCCCGTGAGACCCACGAAGTCGCCGTCGAAGGCGTCGAGGAAGGTGCGAATCTCTCCGGGTTCATCGCGCCCGGGGTCAATCGAAACGAACACCACCACCGAGTCCTCATTCCACTCCGGGTTACGCTCGAAGACCTCTGCGAGTTGGGCGAGGTGGACAGGGCAGATGTCGGGACAGGTGAGATAACCGATGTAGAGAAAGGTGAGACGTCCCTCCGTCTCCTCGGCGAAGTGATACTCCTCACCAGAGGTGTCGGTGAGAGTGAAGGATGGCTTCTCGGTGGGTGGATCGAGGACGACCCCCTTGAACTCATGGCCCCCGAGAGCCGCAAGCGCAGATCCCGAACAGGCGCTGAGCAGGGAAACGATGGCGAGGAGGATGAAAACTGTCTTGGTGGACCGCCTTCTCATACGCCGAGCGCCTCCGACACCCCCTCCTCTCGGTCCCGCTCCGACCTTTCCCGACGCCAGATCCAGATGAAGCCGATGATGATCGCCGCTAGGGAGACCAGACCGTTGCGGCTCAGACCAAGGAGTGGGTCCCGCCAGACGGTGTCGGTGCGGATCAACTCGGTGAGAAAGCGAATGGCTCCATAGCCCATGAGATACACACCGAACAGGGATCCGGCCCTTCGTATGATTCGTCGTCGCTCCAACCAGAGCATCAGGAAGACCAGGGCGAGGTTTGCCAGGGATTCGTACAGGAATGTGGGATGGAATGTTTCCGCCGTCGCGTATGCATCCGGTCGACTACCCGGTGCGATCTCCAGACCCCACGGAAGATCGGTGGGCGTTCCGAACAGCTCCTGGTTGAAATAGTTTCCCCATCTACCCAGAGCCTGGGCGACGGGAATCCCGATGGCCACCGAGTCGGCGAACGCCGGCAGGTCTCCTCCCCACCTCCTGAGCAGGTAGATCCCCGTTATGGCGCCAAAGGTTAGACCCCCATATAGAGCAAGTCCTCCCTCCCAAATGGCGAAGATGGCCCAGGGTCGTCCCTCGAAGGTGTGGAGATGGGTACTTGCGTAGGCGAGCCGGGCACCGAGGAATCCGATGACGACGGCCCACAAGGCAACTCGTTCGGCCAACGCGGGATCACCCCCGAATGCCTGGTAGCGCCGTCTGGTGATGATGGCCGCCAATGCAACACCGCTGGCGATAATGATCCCGTACATGCGGATATCGAGAAATCCGATCTCAAAGCCGTTGAAGGTCGGCGAGGGTATGGAACCGAAGAACATCACTGCTTCAGTGTCCCAAGCCACGTCTAGAAGTCCAAGTCCGCTCACGCCTAAGGGCATCAGCCCAACACCACCATGTGGTCGCGGTGGATGGCCTCTCCTCGGCCCCTCTGGCCATAGACCGCCTCCAGGGTTGCCGATGACATCGAGGCCAGGCCCCTGGCCACCACCGAACCGGTGTGATCGTCAACGTCCACCACATCCCCGGTCTCAAAATCTCCATGCACATCGGTCACACCGACGGCCAACAGCGAGCGACCATCACGCACCAGGGCACGAACAGCACCTTCATCGATGCTGATCCTCCCATGTGGGGTCTTACCGAAGGCTATCCAGAGCTTGCGCGCAGGGAGACCCTCTTCCATGGGCTCCACCCATGTTCCGACGGGCTTGCCATCGATAGCATCGTCGATGATGTTCTCATCGGTGGATTTGGCGATAACCGTAGGCACACCGGACCACGCCGCCATCCTTGCGGCCATCACCTTCGTTCCCACGCCACCCGATCCGAACCTGCCAACACCACTCAACTCGTCGAGTATGGCATCGTTGTGCTTCACGGCTTCGAGCAGAGCGGCATCGGCGAGGGTGGGATCACTGTCAAACAAACCGTCAGTGTCGGTGAGAATGACCAGCATTCCCGCTCCGGCCAGATGTGAGACCATCGCCGCGAGACGATCATTGTCGCCCATTTTGAGCCCTTCGACCGCCACGGTGTCGTTCTCGTTGACCACTGGGACCACCCCGGCCGACAACAGGCGCCGCAGCGCGTTTCCGGCATGTAGATACTGACTCCGATCGGCGAAGACGTCTCTGGTGAGCAGCACCTGGCCCACCACGAGATCGGAGTGGCCAAAGGCATCGGTGTAGGCCTGCATGAGTCTCCCCTGACCCACCGCAGCTGCCACCTGGAGTCCGGTTAGATCTTGCGGCCGTTCCGTGAGACCCAATGCAGGAAACCCGGCTGCCACCGCCGCAGAGGTGACCAGGATGGCAGGGTGCCCACGTCGCCACAGACGGGCCACCATGGTGGCAACACGCTCCACGGCCTCACCCCGCAGCCCCCCGTTCTGCCCCACCAGACTCGACGACCCAACCTTGACCACGACAGGCAACCCCTCGCCGACTGCTCGTCGCATCACTCCTCCTCACCGATATCGGGCTCGAATTCGAAGAAGAGGTCACCGATCCGGACCTCGTCGCCGTCAACGGCGCCGCTTCGACGGAGAAGGTCGTCGATTCCGAGCTTGGACAAACGCTTTGCGGCCATATCAGCAGCCTCCGGGATGGTGAGATCCGAAAAGGCAACAGCACGCTCGGCGCCAAGACCTTCCACACGCCAGGCGTCACCCTCGCGTCGCACGGTGATGGGACGCTCCACCGGACGATGCAGGACAAACCCTCTCCTGTCGGGTGCCTCCCTCTCGGCGGAATCAACGATGTCGGCGACACGGTGGAGGAAGGGTGTGAGTCCCTCCCCCGTCATCGCCGAGATCACCATGGCATCAGGTAGGAGGGCGGCGGCCTCGTCGGCCTCTGGGGAATCGCCCTTACTTATGGCGGTGAGGCGAGGACGTCTTGCTAGATCTGCTGAAAAGGAGTCGAGTTCGCTGGTGAGGACGTCGAGTTGGGTCCCGACTCCGTCCGTTTGCAGGAATGACGGGTCGAGCAGAACGACGAGGACCCTTGCTCTCTCCACATGTCGCAGGAACTCATGACCCAAACCCTTTCCGGATGCTGCTCCCTCGATGAGACCGGGTATGTCGGCCATCACGAACTGACGATCGTCTATCTCTACCACACCGAGGTTGGGCTCGAGGGTCGTGAATGGGTAGTCGGCGATCTTTGGGTTGGCTGCGGAGACCCTAGAGATAAGGGTTGACTTTCCGGCGTTTGGGTATCCGACCAGTGCGACATCGGCGATGAGCTTGAGTTCGAGGGTGAGGGAGCGGGTCCGTCCATACTCGCCCTGTTCGGCGATCTGGGGAGCGCGACGGGTCCGGGACAGGAAGGAGGCGTTCCCCCGGCCACCTCTACCTCCACGGACGACGACCAGTTCCTGACCATCCTCCACCAGATCGGCCAGGACCGTGCCGTCTTCGTCCTTGATCAGGGTTCCTCTCGGCACTGGTAGTACCAGATCCTCACCACGCCTCCCATGCTGGTGGTCTCCTTTACCGTGGGCACCATCCCCGGCCGTGTGGTGTGGGTTGCGCTGATAGGTGAGCAAGCTCGCCATGCCGGCATCGGCACGGATGATCGCATCACCACCATGACCTCCGTCCCCGCCGATTGGTTTTCCCTTGGGTTTGCCCCTGGCCCTGACGAACGCGGCAACACCGGCCCCACCATTCCCTCCCTGGAGGTGAACCTTTACCTGGTCGACGAACACAGAGGCCACCGGGGCACCTAGTGAGGTCAGGGCATTCAGTGCGAGTCGGCGGCTACCGACTCGGTGGAGTCACTCAGCAACCTGACATCGACCAGACGACGCCGGTTCCGGGTGCTGTAGCTCACCACACCCGTGGTGGTAGCGAAAAGAGTGTCGTCCTTACCCCTACCCACATTCTCGCCTGGATGAATACGGGTTCCGCGCTGACGCACGATGATAGAGCCTGCGTTGACATGCTGACCGTCGAATACCTTTGGACCAAGACGTTGTGCCTTCGAATCGCGACCGTTCCTCGTGGAACCGCCTGCTTTGGTCTTTGACATGGTTTACTCCTCTTCTTTGGGAGTGGCCACCTTCGCCCCCGCGGGGAGCGTGATTCCGGTGATCTCGACGCTGGTGTAGTGCTGTCGGTGGCCCTGACGACGGCGATAGCCGGTCTTGTTCTTGTACTTGAAGATGCGGATCTTGGGGCCGCTCGTCTCTCCGATGACCTTGGCGGTGACACTGGAGCCTTCGAGGAGCCCACGTTCAGAATGGGCGGTGCCGTCCTCATCGACGATGAGGACTGGTTCGAACTCGACGTCACCGTCGGTGGCAAGACGCTCGACATTGATCACGTCGCCGGACTTCACCTTCGCTTGTTTCCCGCCGGCGCGGATTATGGCATACATGAATGGACCTCTGGAAAGGGGGATCAACACGTAAGTTTAGACGTTGGATGGTTCATCGGGAAAACCGTTCAACCGACCTCTAGGACTCTCTGCAGCTCCTCGCCGCCATGGACCGCATCCGAGTGGATGACGACACCGCGGCCATCGCAGTGCTCGCACGGGGTGCTGAACTGTTCGACCAGACCCGCCGACACGTTCTTTCGTGTCAGTTCCACCAAGCCCAACGCAGAGACATCGAACACCTGTGTCCGGGTCTTGTCCTTGGCAAGCGTCTCCCGGAGTTTGCGGAGGACCGCCTCCTGATTCTTCTCGATCTCCATATCGATGAAATCGATGACGATGATTCCGCCGATATCACGTAGTCGGAGCTGTCTGCCGATCTCCTCGGCAGCCTCGAGATTGTTGTGGAGTACCGTCTCCTCGAGATTCGAGCTACCTACGAATCGGCCCGTGTTCACGTCGATGACGGTGAGCGCCTCGGTCCTGTCGATGACGAGATGCCCTCCTGAGGGAAGGTACACCTTCCTCTCCAGTGCCTTCTTGAGCTGATCATCTACGTGATATCGCTCGAAGATGTCGATGTCACCATCGTCGTAAGGACGAACCTTCGACACCAGGTCAGGTGCGGTGGCACGGAGATAGTCCATTACCTGGTCATGGCTCTCCCTGTCATCGATGAGGAGCCGTCGGAAATCGTCTGTGAAATGCTCCCGGATTGTCTTGATGAGAAGCGCCGGCTCCTCATGGACCACGGCAGGGGCGGTGCTTTGGCCCACCCTCTTCTCGATGTCGTTCCAGCGACGCTCCAAACGGGCGATATCGGCCGCGATCTCCTCCGCCGAGGCGTGGAGGGCTGCCGTTCTGACGATCACGCCGTAACCCTCCGGCTTTACTTCCCTGAGGATGGAACGGAGACGCTCCCGCTCCCCATCCGGAAGCCGACGGCTTATCCCTTCGGTCTTGCTGTTCGGCACGAGGACCAGATATCGCCCTGCAAGGGATGGCTGACCCGTGAGACGGGCTCCCTTGGTTCCCATGGCGTCACGGACGACTTGGACCACAACCTGATCATTCTCCGAGAGCAGATCCTCGATTCGGGCATTCTCCTTGCGGGAGTTCACATCTCCGATATAGAGGACGCCATTCTTCTCCGCGCCGAAATCGAGGAAGGCCGCTTCCATCCCCGGGAGGACGTTGCGCACCCTGGCAAGGTAGACGTTGCCGACCACGGACTGGTTGGCGGTACCCGTCATGTAATGCTCGACGAGCACCGGTCCCTCCATCACCACGATCTGGGTGCCGTGATCGGTTACCTTGACCAGCATCTGCCGACGTCCAACGTCGGGAGGGACGATGATCTCCTCATCTCGCCGCCGCCGCGAGCGATTACCGTTTCTTCTGGAGTCCCCCCTGTTCCTATCTCGGGAAGGTCTCTGACCCTTATTGGTCTGTCGATTCTGGGAACCCTTCTTCTCCTGTCGGGGCTTTGCCCTGTCGGATGCCTCCTCCACACGGCGAATCTCCACCGTGCTGTCACCCTTACGAACGAGCTTGCGCTCTTCGTCAATAGTCGCGGTCGACTTACGCAGCACCTGTGGGCTGCTACGTCGAAACCAAGCCATGTTGTCAACTCCTATCTGAAACTTGTACGAACTCTCCGAGAAACGAGGGTGGTCCTTTCACCGAGGTGAAACTCGACCGGGTGTCCCGGATCTATCCCGTCTGAAAACCGTGTCCCTGCCCGAGAATCATCTCGTCTGGCTGGGACAGAGCGAAGTCTGCTGGCGGGAGCTCGGTCCGAGTCGCCGAATTGGTATACGACTCTGGTGAGGAAAAGGTTACCAGAACGTCACTCAGCCCCAGAACCGGGCGACAGACCACACGCCTCGAGGACGGCGGTCAGAGCCGGCCTGGTCATGTCATCCTCCTCGGCGCGTAGCATCGCTGCCAGGACGTCGTCGCCCCGACGATTGAGGCAGGTGTGCTGCTCCGCCGTCAGCCCGGCTATCTCAACCGACATCACGTCGCCCAGCCCGACACAGCCTTCGAGTACCGAGACGGGATCCGTGGTTCCACCCTCCAGCCCCATGATCCCCCTCACCTCATCGGCTGAATCGAGACGCTCGGAGAGACAGCCTCTCATCCCCTCATCGGCGGGAAACCCAATGGATTCGATCAGATCGTCGGCAAGGGCGTCACCCACAACCTTCGATTCCGAGCACTCGAAATACGATGCCAGGACCAGCTCAACCGTCTCATCCTCGACCTCCGTTCCTCTCGATTCGAGGTAGTCCTCCAGACTCATCCCTTCTCCGCCTTCCATCGAACTCACGATCGCACCGGCGGCGCATTGCGCCGTCTCGGCACTCATCGGAAGTGGATCGAGCATGCCTCCTTCGAACTCCGTGGCCAGCACCGCGACCAGAGCATCGTCGCCAATGGCTTCGGCGTCGGGATCGGTGCTGGGTTGAGGAGGGGTGTCGCTTGTCTGGGGGGAACTCGTCGCGGACAGCCCTGCGGCGGTGGTAGTCGACTCGGGTTCCGGATCGCCACCCGAGCAGGCAGCAAGCACGATGAGGCCCAGGGCGAGAATGAAGAGTCGGTGTCGTGACATCACAGAAGGGCCGGTTGCTCCGGCTCGTCGGGGTCATAACAACCCCGACAGCGGGATTCGTAGGCTTCGGCCGCGCCAATCACCACGAGGTCGTCGGATCGCACGAGCCGCTGGGTGTACAGAGCAGGCCCCCCGCAGCGATGGCACACGGCGAGCATCTTGGTCACATACTCAGCGTGGTCACACAGATCAGGCAGCGGCCCAAAGGGACGCCGCAGGTAGTCGAGGTCGAGACCCGCAATGACCACCTGAACTCCGGAATCGGCGAGGTCGTCCACCACCGAAACGAGCTCATTGTCGAAGAACTGCGCCTCATCTACCCCCACCACCTCGGTCCGGTCGAGGACCGCCTTCCTCAATGCAGAGGCGGAAGACACCGAGGTTGCGGGTGCCGAGAGATCAGAGTGCGAGACGACGGCCTCCTCGGAATATCGGTCGTCGAGAGAGGGCTTGAAGACCTGCACAGGAACTCGGGCGATACGAGAACGGGTAACACGTCTTATGAGCTCCTCGGACTTCCCCGAGAACATGGGCCCGCAGATGACCTCGACCCATCCCGCCGGACCCCGGCGGAACATGGGAGGGCCGGGATCCCGTGTCGTAAGTCGGTATTGATCTTGGCGAGGCATTGGCGTCATCTGGCAAGGACGCACAACGAAGGCGCACTGAGTTCGTGCGTCAAGGCGGAGGACGCAGCCAGGGACGTCGAGGGCCGGCAAGATTCTGTGCGAGAGTTGCGGCACGGGATCCTCAGATGGTGTCTCACATCAATTGGGGTTCGCCCGGTACGGGACTGCGACGCAACCAGATGGAGTTGGCGATGCCAAGAGCGATCGTGGTCATTTGGAACGAGGATCCTCCCAGACTCATGAATGGCAGAGGGATTCCGGTGACGGGCATGATCCCCACGGTCATCCCGATATTTACAAAGACCTGGAACATGAGCATGGCACCGATTCCGGTCGCTAACAGCGTCCCAAAGCGATCTCTCGAATTGGCCCCGATGACGAGGAGGCGCCATATGATCATTCCAAATGCCAGCAAGACCAGAATCCCGCCGACGAACCCCAGTTGCTCCCCCACCGCGGTGAAGATGAAGTCGGTCTCCTGCTCGGGGATGTATCTGAAGTTGGTGGCGTCACCCTGGAAGAGTCCACGTCCCGTCAACTGGCCCGACCCGATTGCGAGCTTGCTACGTAGCAGGTTGTATCCGATCCCCTGGGGGTCGAGATCCTGGTCGATAAGGACCCGGAATCGATCCAACTGATAATCGGCAAGCAACCCTGTCCAGAATGCCAGCAC
>WHTL01000153.1 GCA_009377735.1 Acidimicrobiia bacterium | reverse complement strand
CCTGCTCGACACCGGGTCGATTATCGGGTCTCTCGTTGGTGTGGCCGTCCCGATCTTTTTCCTGGCGTTCGTCCTCAAGTACATCTTTGCCATTCGCTTGGGGATACTGCCGCCCTCCGGTCGCCAATCGACCGGCCTCAACGCCACCGAGGTGACCGGATTCTTCCTCCTCGACAGCGTGCTCACCCGGGAGTGGGATGCGACCTGGGACACGCTGAAACACCTGATTCTCCCGGCGTTTGCCCTGGCCACCTTCCCCTTCGCGGTGCTTTTCCGGATAACACGGGCGTCCGTGCTCGAGGTGCTGGAGGAGGATTACGTGCGGACGGCAAACGCAAAAGGTCTCACGACTCCGGTTATCCGGGGACGGCACGTGCTGCGAAACGCCCTGATACCGGTGGTGACCACCATCGGGCTCCTCGTCGGCGGTCTCCTCTCGGGGGCGGTGCTGACGGAGAGCGTCTTCAACTACCAAGGGGTGGGACAGGCACTCGCCCTGGGATTCTCCACTAGGGACTACCCCGTACTCCAGGTGCTCATCATGATGGCCGCACTCATCTATATAGTCGTCAACCTGATGGTCGACATCGCCTATGGGTTCATCGACCCGCGGATCCGGGTGAGTAGGCGATGAACCTGGCGTCCTCCAAGAAAGCGCGGATAGACGACTTGGCGGACGCGGGTCGGGTGAGCGATATCGGTGGCGAGAGTCTCTGGCAGAGCGCCTGGCGAAGACTGCGCCGCAACGTGGTGTTCCTGGTCGGGTTGAGCATTGTCGTCATGTTCGTAGTCCTCGCCCTGATCGCACCCTTCATCGCCCCCCACGATCCCGCCGAGCCGATGCTGCTCGATCAGATCACCCCGCAGAACAACCCCATTCCGGACTCACAGCCTGGTCACCCGTTGGGTGGAGACTGGGCTGGGCGGGACCTGCTGTCCAGACTGCTGGTCGGGTCCCAACAGACGCTCATCGTCGGTGTGGCGGCCACTCTTGGTGGGCTTGCCGGCGGCCTGACGCTTGGGACCTTGGCCGGTGGAGTCGGGGGATGGGTCGACACGGTGGTGATGCGTGGTGTTGACGTGATGCTTTCGATTCCGTCGCTCTTGATGGCGTTCAGCATCGCCGCCATATTCGCCAACCCGTCACAATGGACGGTGATCCTGGCAATTGCCATCATCCAGGTGCCCATCTTTGCTCGGCTGCTACGCGGCTCGATGCTCGCAGAGCGCAACAAGGATCACGTGTTGGCGGCCAGGGCATTGGGCGTGCGTCGGGCGCCGATCGTCTTCCGTCATGTCCTCCCCAACTCCCTCGGGCCCGTGATCGTCCAAGCGACGCTGGTGCTGGCGATTTCCATCATCGACGCCGCAGCATTGTCGTATCTGCGACTGGGGAATCCCGATGATCGGATCCCCGAATGGGGCCAGATGTTGGGGGAATCCCAGGACTTCTTCAATAGCCACCCCCATCTCGCCTTCTACCCGGCAATCTGCATCATCATTGTCGCCCTTGGATTCACCCTGATGGGCGAGTCTCTTCGTGAAGCCCTCGACCCCAAGTCGCGCCGATGAGGGAAACCCCGTGACATATCCGGAGCGGACCCGTAGTCGGGCACAGCGGATCGGGGCCTTGTTGGAGGTCGACAACCTGCGGGTGGTATTCCACCAGCCTGGGGGCGAGCCATTCACCGCGGTCGACGGTGTCAGCTTCTCGGTAGCGCCCGGGCAGGCGGTCGGATTGGTTGGAGAGTCCGGTTGTGGGAAGTCGGTGACCTCGTTGGCGATCATGCATCTTCTCCCGCGACGCGGCAACACGGTAACGGGAAACGTGCGATTTGATGGCGAGGATCTCCTCTCGCTTGGCGACGAGGAGATGCGCGACCGGCGAGGAGTCGAATTGGCGATGATTTTCCAGGATCCGCTCAGTTCGCTGAACCCGGTTATTCCGCTGGGGCTTCAGGTGACCGAGGTTCTTGAGAGGCACCTGGGAATGAAGCGCCGAGACGCCCGAGAACGGGCAATCACCCAGCTCGACAAGGTGGGAATCCCCGACCCCACGCGTCGACTCAGCGACTATCCCCACCAGCTCTCGGGTGGGATGCGTCAGAGGGCGTTGATCGCGATGGCCCTAGCCTGTGAGCCGAGACTTCTCATCGCCGATGAGCCGACCACCGCACTCGATGTGACCATCCAGGCACAGATCCTCGCGCTCCTCAAGGGCCTGGTCGATGAGAGTGGCACTGCATTGATAATGATCACCCATGACCTCGGGGTGGTGGCCGGTCTCTGTGATGAGGTAAACGTACTGTATGCGGGTCGGGTGGTCGAGCGTGCTTCTCGCCATCCATTGTTCAGGACACCACGCCATCCCTACACGGGTGGTCTGTTGGCGTCGATTCCTCGTCTTGACGACGAGAGTGGACATCGTCTCAATCCGATCCCTGGGTCGGTCGCCGACAATATCCCGTGGGATGAGGGGTGCGCATTTGCGCCCCGCTGCTCCAACGAGGTCGAAGCATGCCGTACCTCGACACCTGAGCTGGTGGCGGACACCGATGTGACCGGCCACCGTTGGCTGCGGTGTCACAACCCACTCTCGCTAGAGGACGATAGGACCATGGAGGTCGACCATGTTTCGGCGCCGGACGAGGACTCAGGGGGAGAAAGCCAGTGACCGATTCGGATCTCACGCCCCACTCTGAGGATGAAGATGGAGACCTGCTGGTAGATGTGCGTGGGCTCATGGTCCACTTCCCCATCAAGAGTGGTCTTTTGTTCGATCGCACATTGGGTTTTGTCTACGCCGTGGACGGGGTCGATCTCCAGATCAAGAAGGGGGAGACATACGGCTTGGTGGGAGAGTCCGGATGTGGAAAGTCCACCCTGGGGCGTGCCCTTCTGCAACTCGAGGAACCCACGGCCGGTGAGGTGTACTTCGACGGAATCGACCTGGCCGGTCTTGAAGGTGAAGGGCTCCGTCGGCAACGCCGCCACATGCAGATGATCTTCCAGGATCCCCTGGGTAGTCTCGACCCCCGCCAAACCGTGGAACAGCTCCTACTCGAGGGTATGCGTGCCCATGGGCTCACCAAGGGGCGCGATGCCAGGGGAAGGCTGATCGAGCTGTTGGCCGCGGTCGGACTTCCCGCCCATGCGATGTCGAAGTATCCCCACGAGTTCTCCGGTGGTCAGCGCCAACGTGTCGGGATCGCCCGGGCGCTCTCGGTGGATCCGCAACTGATCGTCGCCGATGAACCAGTGAGTGCCCTTGACGTGTCGGTGCAGGCCCAGGTGATCAACCTCCTCGAGGATCTTCAGGACGAGTTCGATCTGACTTTTCTTGTGATCGCCCATGATCTGGCGGTAGTCCGCCATATCAGCGACCGAGTGGGCGTCATGTATCTCGGTGGCCTGGTCGAGGAGGCCGATGCCCATGATCTGTATGCCGCGCCACTGCACCCGTACACCCGTGCTCTGATGTCGGCGGTTCCGGTGCCCGACCCTCAGGTCGAGGACGAGCGGGACCAGATCCTCCTGGTTGGAGATCTGCCGAGTCCGGCCAACCCGCCCGCAGGTTGTCGATTCCACACACGCTGTCCCTGGAAGCAGGAGACCAAGTGCGAGGAAGAGCGACCCGAATTGCGGACATTAGAAGTTGATGGGATTCCAGAGACACACCGGGTGGCTTGTCATTGGGCAGAGCAGATCCTGAGCGGTGACCTGCAACCGCACGAGGTGGAAGTCGAGAACACCGAGCCGGTCCTCGTGGACCTAGACCTACCCGAGGAGCAGCAGCCAAGCCCTCGACTTTGATTGCTATCTCAGATACTCCGACACGGCATCGGTCTCCCGTTCGCGGAGTTGGACATTTGCCTGGAGAGTTTCGATGGCCTGGGGAATGGTCTTGACTGCATTCGGCCAATCCAGTGCCTCCAGGAACGATGGGATGGTCTCTGCCACCTTCGGATGGGAGAGTGCCGCGGTGGCGGTGGCGATCCGTGGTCGGAGGGGCGACGGCATCGTCTCCACCAATTCGTCCCACCGTTCGGCGAGGCGTTGCCACGCAGCGGGACCGGACTTTCGGTTCCCTAGGAGGTTCATCACCACCAATGCCGAGTCCTGGGACTTCACCGTCCCGTCGGCGATACCGTCGAGAGCTCTTGCAACGGCCTCATCGTTGTCGAAGGATCCAATGGCATTCTGGTAGCGACGTTTCGCCTGGGGGTCGGTGGCTTCCTCGAAAGCGATCCAGAGGCGATCGAGATCGCTTTCCTTGCCTCTGTGGGCCACGATACCGAGACTCGCTTGAGCCAACTCGGGGTCAATCCCAGTCTCACCGCTCAGAACTCGATCGACCATCTCACCGGCGCGCTCCTGGGTGGGCGCATGGTCTCCCATTACCCCCAGCGCCCCCAGGATTCGCCCGCGCAGGCTCCGGGTGAGGTCATCCTCGTCCGGTCCGACCTCCCACCCGAGACGTTCGGCCAAGGGCGATACCAGGTCGGTCACGTAGCTTGAGTATCGGTTTCTGTCTTCGTCCGAAACGAGATGATGGGAGATGGCGCCGAGACCGCCGAGGACTGCGCCCCAGACCGCCGGTTCCGTCTCGTCACCATACTCAAGAGCCAGATCCAAGAAGACCTCAACACCGGTCGCACCCGACCTGACCTGCGCCCAGGTATCGGAGGCGAGGACGTATCGTTCCACGGGGGCAAGCTCATCGAGTCTGGCACCAAGGGCCTGGGTGAGGGCGTCGTCGTAGCTGGTGCGATAGAACCCATCACCCCCACTGTTGACATTGACCCAAGTCGGACGGCCGGCCATGTCTACGTCGGTGTGCTTCTCGGTAAGTAGCACCGCCTCATCGAAGGTGTCCCCATCGACCTCCCCGGCGATACGCATTGGGATCTGCCACATGGTGTCGTCGTCCTGGGGTATCACTAAATAGCGATTTTGGGTGAGTCGTACGCCGGTATCGGTGGCCTCGACCGAAACCTCCGGGAAACCCGCCTGAAGGATCCAGGTGTCCATGATCGAGCCGACCGGCCACTGCGGCGTGGCCTTGTCGAGAGCGTTCCAGAGATCCCTGGTGACAGTGTTGTCGTAGGCGTGGGTGCGGAGATACTGTCCCACACCCGTTCGGAAGGCGCCCTCGCCGATGAACTGTTCGATCATCCGGAGGACCGCCGAGCCCTTCCCGTAGGTGAGTGCGTCGAACATCTCCTCGGCATCGGCGGGGGAGAGAACTTCGAACTCGACGGGTCTGGTATTGATCAGCTGGTCGGTGTGATAGGCCCAGGGCCGTTCGATGGCAGCAAAGCTCAACCAGCGCTTCCAATCGGGGCGGGCGGAGTTGGTCGCCTTCATCTCCATGAAGCTGGCGAAAGCCTCGTTGAGCCATATCCCCTCCCACCATTCCATGGTGACCAGGTTGCCGAACCATTGATGGGCGAGTTCGTGGCCGACGACATCGAGAATGCGTTCCTTCTCCGATTGAGACGCCTTCTCCTCGTCCAGGAGGAGGGCTTGCTCCCGGTAGGTGATGCATCCCGTGTTCTCCATTGCTCCGAAGCTGAAATCGGGGATGGCGACGTGGTCGACCTTGCCGCCCGGATAGGGGATGTCGTAGTAGTTCTCAAGATAATCGAGGCAGAACTCTGCCACCTTCTCTGCATATGGCGTGAGTGCGAGCTTGCCGCGCGGGACGACGATCCGCGACGGGGTCCCGTTCACGTCAATTGGATCGGTGGCTTCGAATGGTCCCACCACGAATGCAACCAGATAGGTCGACATCTTCATGGTTTCACCAAACTGGATCTCGACCCGGCCGTCGTCGCGGTTTGTGCGTGACTCTTCGGAGGTGTTGGTGATCGCCATGAGGTCGTCGGGAACCACCAATGTGGTCTGGAAGGTGGCCTTGAACGCCGGCTCGTCCCAGCAGGGGAACGCCCGACGGGCATCGGTCGACTCGAACTGGGTGGTTGCGATGTTCTGTTCCACACCGTCGACGTCGGTGAAGGTGGATAGATAGAAACCCTTGAGCTGGTCGTTCAGTACCCCGGTGAAATCGATGTCGACAACGGCCGCCCCCTCGATGGGCTCTGACAGCGTGAGCGTTGCCCTCTCCAGTTCCTCGTCGAGGCTGATCTCGGCGACCTGGGAGTCATCTCCAGCGCTGACTTTGGCGGTGGTGAGATCCAACTCGATGGCGTTGAGCGTAATCTCGCGCCTTGGTTGATCGGCCTCAACGTCGATGGAGACATGCCCGGTGAATGACGCCGCCTCGAGATTCGGCTCGAGATGGATGCGGTAGGCGCTGGGTATAACGTTGGTGGGTAGTCGGTAGTCCTTGGTCACAGAATTAGCCCCTTAGGGAGAATTGGTTGGCCCGACGGATGTTATCGGCTCCCGGGCCCTATGATTTCTGGGGGCTCTGCCTCCAGACCCCCACGGCTGCCTCTTCTTCGCTTCTCGCGTGGTCGGGGCCGTCCGACCTCACCTCCGCATGTCTGTTTCTGTCTGTCGTGGGTCGGGTGGGTGTCGGGTTCGGTGTGTTTTCGTGCTGGTGTCTCGCCTGGATGTTGGGGTGTGCAAGTGATACGGTTGGCGCTCGATACTGCTTCCCGCTTGCCATCACGGCATCTGCACGGCCTCTGCCTTGGCGATTTGGAAGTGGTGGCCTGGTGAGGCCCACCTGGTCCGAAGTGAGAATCCCGGAGGGTCCCCCGATATCGGTGGGATAGTTGGCGGGGATTACGCTGGCGCTGATGGCTGCCGCCCGACCGATACTCATGCGTGTCTCCGGTGCCGACCGACCCGGGATCACGGCCGGTCTCATGGAGGTGCTCTCCGCCTCGGAGGCGGATGTGCATGATGTGGAGCAGATGGTGATCAGGGGTCGACTCACCCTCGATGTCGTCTTCTCTGTTCCGGAGGGACCGTCATCTGTCAAGGACCTTCTCTTTTTCGGATGGGAGCAGGGACTCGATGTCGACTTCGACTCGATCGAAGAAACCCCGAGAAGACACCGACGGGGGATGGTCGTGGTGACCATCATTGCACCTCGGATCGGCCCGGCCGCCTTTGGCGCAATTGCCGAAGCCGTAGCGGAGAGCGGTGGAAACATCGACCGAATAGAAAGGCTTTCCCGCTATCCGGTCGTCTCCTACGAGTTGACCGTGGTGGGCGGAGATCTCGATGAGATCCGGACCCGCCTGGGAAAGGCAGCATCCGAGCAGAGTGTCGACGTTGCCGTCCAGGAACGGTCCCTGGAGCGCCGCACCAAACGCCTCGTCGTCGTCGATGTCGACTCCACCCTCATTCAGGACGAAGTGATCAACCTGCTCGCCGAAGAGGCGGGAGTCTTAGATGAGGTCGAGAAGATAACCATGTCGGCCATGGAGGGCGCCATGGACTTCGGCGATTCGCTCACGCACCGAGTGGCACTGCTCAAGGATCTCGATATCGAGGGGATCGAACGGGTGGTGGAGCGGGTCACCCTCACCCCCGGGGCGCGTACCTTCGTTCGCACGCTGAAAAGAGCGGGTATGCGCACCGCCATGATCTCAGGGGGGTTCACCATTGTCGCCGACGCCATCGGAGCGGACTTGGGGGTCGATCATGTCGTTGCCAACGAGCTCGAGATCGTCGAAGGCAGGGTCACCGGCCAGCTCACCGGTCGCATCGTCGACCGTGGCCGCAAGGCAGAGATAGTCGGGGAGCTAGCCGAAGCCGAGGGCATCCCTCTCGATCAGGTGGTCGCCATTGGCGACGGCGCCAACGATATCGATATGCTGGCGGTGGCCGGTCTCGGGATCGCCTTCAACGCTAAGCCCGTGGTGCGTGAGGTGGCCGACACGGCCGTCAATGTGCCTTATCTGGATGCCATCCTGTTCATGCTCGGTGTCCACCGAGAGGACGTCGAGGACGCCGACGACCCCGAGCCCGTCCAAATAGAGGGCCTCCCCCCGGTGTGACTCCTGTTTCTGGGGGCCGTTTCCACCTATTCCTAGTGGTGTGTCCTCGGATTGATGCCGCGGTGTCGCCGAGGCATCGGCGTCGATGGCAAGGACGCAGCACGAAGGCGCACCCAATGCGGTGCGTCTAGGACGAGGACGCAGCAAGCGGCGTCTAGGCCCGGCGAGACTGCGTAGCTATTTCGAGGCCACACCACTAGCGTCGCTACGATCCCCGCTCATGACAGTACTTGGTGTCGATATTGGCGGTTCTGGGATCAAGGCAGCGTTGGTTGATGTGGAAAAGGGCGTACTGGTCACAGAACGGGAACGGGTGAAGACGCCCAAGCCGTCGTCTCCGGAGGCGGTGGGTGAGGTAGTTCGCCAGCTTCATAAACGTTTCGACGGCCCGGAACGGGTGGGAATCTGTTTTCCGGCCGTGGTCCGACACGGGGTGACCCTGAGCGCCGCCAACGTCGATGACAGCTGGATTGGTGCCCCTGCCCGCGAGATATTCTCCAGGATCCTCGGGGTGGAAGTCGCCATGCTCAACGATGCCGACGCCGCCGGAATCGCCGAGGAGAAGTTCGGGGCGGCGGCCGATCACGACGGTGTCGTCCTTCTCCTCACGCTCGGCACAGGGATCGGCAGCGCACTGATCGTAGACGGAAGGCTGGTTCCCAACACGGAGCTGGGACATCTCGAGCTGGATGGTCACGATCCCGTGGAGAGTTGGGCTTCGTCCAAGGTTCGAAAGACGGAGCAGCTCTCCTACGAGGAGTGGGGGCCGCGGGTTGGGGTCCTGCTCCGGCATCTAGACATGCTGTTTTCGCCGGACCTGTTCATCATCGGCGGGGGCATCTCTAAGAAGTTCCACCGATTTTCGGAGTTTCTCGGAACGGACCCGCCGGTGGTGCCGGCCACGATGGGGAACCAAGCGGGGATAGTTGGTGCTGCCATGGCGGCTACCCAAACCTAGGAGGCTGGTGTGGAATGCCGTTGTGCAGATCGGCGGCCAGGCGCGCCGCTCGCAAGGACGCACGACGAAGGCGCACCCGTTGCGGTGCTCCTAGGAGGAGGACGCCGCGAGCGGTGATGACTGGTCGTCGAGATGTG
>WHTL01000349.1 GCA_009377735.1 Acidimicrobiia bacterium | reverse complement strand
CCATTGCGAGCAGCACGCACCTTGACGGCACGGAGGACATCCTCGTCAATAGTCAGAGTGGTTCTGGTCTTCGGCATAGCCACATCAGATGGCGGCTTTCATCCGTCGTCTGTCAGAGGGTGAGATCGTCGACGCCGCCACCGCGTTGGAGGCGGACCATGCCAGCGAAGCCGACCACGCCACCGAAGCGGATCACGCCACAACTGCGTATTCAGCTACCGATGCGGACCAGGCCAGCGAAGCGGATCACGCCACAACTGCGGATTCAGCTACCGATGCGGACCAGGCCAGCGAAGCCGACCATGCCGCCGAAGCGGATAATGCAGCCACCGCGGATACGCTCGATGGCTTCGACTCGACGGCATTTGCAATGCACTGGTTGATCATCAACACGAACGCAAGCGTTCGGGCCGCGTCGCCCGGGTTGGAGGAAACCCAGATCTTCCGCCCGCCATCAGAGCCAACCGGCATTTACTGCCTCGTGTTTCCTGAAAACATGTCGATTGAAAGAAACGGGATCGTCGGCACGATCGAGGACGGAGTCGCCGGGATCCAGGACTACGGGATCGCGGTCAACTCGACCATCAACACCGATTGTTCGGAGGGCGGCGCCAGTTGGGATGTTGCAGTGACCACAACTCGAACCACCGCTGGCGGACCTGAGCTGGTCAACGCCGTTTCGCGGCTGCTGATCCCACCGCGGCGCTGACCGCAGGCGGTGGGCGCGCGTCTGCAAACGTAATGCCCAGTCACCTCTCGGTGAGGAAATCAGTCGAGCCTGCGCGAGGATGTGAAGAGCCGCTTGTCGGTGATTCCGCTGGACCAGGCCCTAAGGGAGGAGGGCTCGACGTAGGAAGGCAGCTGCCTGGCCTCTGGTGAGGAGGTCATCGGGACAATAGTGGGTGTTGTCTGGGGGGTTGCACCCGCGGGTGATATCAACCTCTGCGATGGCGTTGACATCCCCTTCGAAGAGATGACCGTCATCGTCGGAGAAGTGATCCGTCGTCGCTGCCGGCACATCGAGGGCTCGCCTTAGGAAGGCAGCTGCTTGCCCCCGGGTGAGCTGTCCGGTGGGACAGAACATCGTGTTCTCGGGCGGGTTGCACCCGACGGTGATGCCTGCCCCTACTATCGAGTCGATGTCTTCTTCGAACACCGACCCATCGTCGTCTTCGAAGTGGTCGGATTCACTGACTGGGACCTTGAGAGCCCTGCGGACGAATGCTGCTGCTTGTCCCCTGACGAAGGACTCGTCCGGACAGAACCGGGTGTTCGCTGGCGGGTTACACCCGATGGTGATGCCTCCCTCTGCGATGGCGTTGATGTCGTCCTCGAAGAGGTGACCCTCGTCGTCGGAGAAGAAGTCCCGATCTTCGTCGGGCAAAGTGGTAGTTGGTGGCGGCGTTGTGGTGGTGGTCGTGGTGGTCGGGCCGGACGTCGTGGTGGTCGTGGTTGAGGGAGTCGTCGTCGTGGTGGTAAAGGGCGCCGTTGTTGTTGCTGGCGGATCCGCCAGATCCTTGATCTGGTAGGCGCGGATGATGGTTTGCTCCGTCGTGTTGCCGTTTGTGCTGGTAACGGTGGACCGCAATGACACGAACCCGTCCTGATCAGGGTGCTCCACCTGTATCTCGTGGTCCTGGACTGGGACTTCTTGCCACGTCTGACCGTCGTCGAAGGAGACCTCAACGGTCAGGTTCTCGACATCGCCCCAGTCCGACCCGGCTTGGGGTTGAACCTCTACCGGGACCGTGAACTGCTGCCCCGCCGGCGCGATGTTGTACTGGTCCAGCGATGGACTGAACCGCACCACGGCAACAGGCAGGGGTATGGTCGTATCGTCATCAACCCTCCCCGATTGGAATGTCCAGGTCAGGCTGGTCTCCGTTGATAATCGGAACCGTTCGTCCCGTGCTGCCTCGATCTCCGGGCGATAGTCGGCGGCATCCGACGGCAAGGTCACGACGGCGAAAAGGAACGGGCTCTCGGAGATCATCTCGTCGTTGCGGAAGAGCTCCATCGTTCCGTTGACGGACCCCGATTGGGGACGACCGGTGCCGTCACCGTAGACAGACGGGGCGAGCAGCATCTGGTCTCCCGTTCGGTTTATCGACGGCTCGCCCTCCGCAGGCAGGACTGGGGCAAAGACACCGCGATTCCAGCTCTCAGCGACCTGACCACGGTATTCGGTGAGATCGCTGACCGTGATGGTGAGAGGCTGGAAGAATGGGAAGTCGGGATCACCGGCCAACACCGTCTCATCGAAACGCTTGCGCCATTGCACCCCACCGTCGGTGTTGTGGTACTCGGTGCGGGTGAACGGCAGCTCCTCGTTCCAATTCACCCCCAGGGCACTGTCCGCCACGCCCGGCAGGTAGCCCCAAGTGGTCTTCGCTCCCTTGGCCGAGGGAACGTGGAGGGCGTGGTCGGCTTCGACTACGGCCATCTCGTCCTGTTGCAGGTGTTTCTCGACGCCCGTCACCATCCGCCCCACCGTGAACCATGCCCCGTGATAGCTGTATGGGCTGCCGGCGAAACCACCCTCGGGGTTGGGCTGCGCCCAGGTACCGCTCACTGTCGAACTGTAGCCATCCACTGTCTGATCGGGTCCGAGCTGACCACTGAACACGTCCTCGAACTCCGTGGTGAACACCCACGAGTAAAGAGTGCCGAAGTCCGTGATTCGAAGGGACTCGACCGCGGTCTGGACGGGTGCGGCCTCAGGATTGGGCACCGTCACGATGATCGGCTCTGCGACCCGTGCGTCGACGGCAACCGTCTGATCCCCGTTAACCGACAGGCTGGGATTGACCAGGAAGGTCGCCGTGGAGTTCGCCTCGCCCGGTGTGCCTTCGATGATGGAGCTCAGCACAATGTACTCACCGGGTGGGACCCGCACGGTGGTGGTGGCCGGTCCGAGCACGTTGATGAACTGGTGGTTCTCGACTCGGATCAGGGTCGTGGAGTAGAGGTTGGCGGGCGCACCATCGCGGTCAGTGTGCTCGAGGGTCAGGTTGTAGCGTTCCGCTTCCCTATGGACCGCAAACGCCGTGGTAACGCCGATGCCATCCGCGGTTGCAGTGAGATAGCCGCCGTAGTGGCCGTCGACCATACCAGCCGTGGTGTCGGCGGTGATGTCCACCTCGGCGGTGTCACCAGCGGGCACGATCACGGTCTGCTCACTGAGGGAGAAGAAACCTTGTGGTGCTGGTCCGCCGTCCGGCCCAGTGGCCGCCATTGTCAGGCTGAGGGTGATCTCGGTGTCGCCGTCGTTTTGGTAGGTGACCGTCCTGATCTCGGGTTGATCGTCGTCGTGTGGCCATGGCTGGCGTTCGAAGCTCACACTTGCTGGGGAAGTCGTGACCTCCTGATCGATGGCGCTGGCAACGTCGAGTCGTCCGGCACCCTGCGCATACGGTCCGAGGGCCGCATGAGGCGTCGCCGAGTTCATCAACGCGCCCTTGAGCTGGTCGGGTGACCAGCCGGGGTTCTGCTGGGCGAGGATCGCCGCGGCACCTGATACATGCGGTGTCGCCATCGAGGTTCCGCCCTGTGACATGTAGTCCTCACCGGGCACACCCAGGAACCCATCGGCGCTGCGGGCCGCCGTGATCTGAACGCCCGGTGCGGTCATGTCCGGTTTCAAGGCACCGTCGAGACGGGGGCCGCGGCCAGAATCGCCGGCCAACACGTCTTCCTTGTTTACCGAACCGACCGCCAGTGCCGAGTCGGCGCTTGCAGGCGAATCGACTGTTTCCGCTCCGTCAAAGCCCCGATTCCCGGCGGCGATCACAAAGAGCACGTCAGACTCGTCGGTAAGGGTGTCGACTGCCTGTCCAACAGGTCGATGTCGGGTGTGTCGGGCCCTCCCAGACTCATGTTGACCACATCAGCGCCTTCATCGACCGCCCACTGCATACCGGCAAGGACCCAGGAGTCCTGGCAGCCGAACGTGACGCAGACCTTCCCATCGAGGAGTTGGGCACCGGGTGCGACCCCCCGGTATTGG
>WHTL01000347.1 GCA_009377735.1 Acidimicrobiia bacterium | reverse complement strand
GGTTCGATGTGGTGCCTTCAATCTCGGATATGACTCGGGGTTAGAGAGTGCCAATCCCAACGGGACACCCCACGACTTGGCGACCTGCCCCGATCTTGCGCTTACCAGGGGCGCAGTGGCTTACTACCTCTCCTCTGCGCTCAAGCTACCCCCAGCAAGTGGGGACACCTTCAGGGATGACGACGGCATGGTCTACGAGGAGGCAATCGACCAGATCAACGAGGCCGGGATCACCGGAGGATGTGGGAAGGAGGCCGCCGAACGCTTCTGCCCGAAATCCTATGTGAGCCGTGGACAGATTGCAGTGTTCCTTGTCAGGGCCCTCGACCTTCCCGAGACCTCGTCGGATGTGTTCGTCGACGATGAAGACTCGCCGTACGAAGATGCCATTAATCGCAGCGCGTCGGCCGGTATCACCACTGGCTGCAATCCCCCCGCCAACGATCGCTTCTGTCCCGACGAGCGGGTTACGAGGTCGCAACTTCTGGAGTTCCTCAAAGCGGGCATCGATCTAGGGCCCGCCCCGGTGAATTTTGAAGATATAGACGAGTCCGTTTTCGAACGGGATATCCTGTGGCTCGCGGCTGCGGGCATTACAACGGGATGCAACCCGCCTGTTAACGACCGGTTCTGTCCTCAGGATCCCGTCACCCGGGGCGAGATGGCAGCGTTCATCACCAGGGCACTCCACCTACCCGCTGCGGTCGGAGATCATTTCTCAGACGACGATTCATCGGTTTTCGAGGACGATATCGAACGTGTGGCTGCAGCTGGGATCACTATGTGCTGCAATCCACCCGAAAATGACCACTTCTGCCCGGAGAGTGCGATAACCAGAGGGGAGATGGCCGCCTTCCTGACCAGGGGACTGGAGCTACCGCCCGCACCCAACCCGTTCCGGGACAGCCTCGATGACGTGTTTGCCGAGGAGATCGGTGCCCTCCATGGCGCCGGAATCACGAGAGGCTGCAACCCACCCGTCAATGACCTCTACTGTCCCGGCTCCAAGATCACCAGGGGAGAGATGGCGGCGCTCCTACACCGCGGATTGGGTGACGGCTAGCCAGGGACCCTGCCGAGACCACCGCCGTTCTGTGCGGATTTTTGACGCGTTAGGGCGAGTTTCTACGCGCAGAAGGTGGGGGGCCAGGACAACCCCCTAGGGTGCCTGGACGATGCCGGCTCCCTGATCGGCGAAGGCGAGGGTATCGATGAAGCGGGCGTTGCCGATGACGCGGTCGGCCAGCAGGTTGGGGTCGATCGCACCGGATCGCTCCAGCATTTCCTCGGCCCAGAGTGCGGCGACCCCGGCTACGTGGGGGGTGGCCATGCTGGTGCCACTGAGGCTTCGGAGGCCGCCTCCTGGCCAGGCCGATATGACATCGACACCTGGACCGGAGATCCGGGGGCCCGTATTGGAGAACGATGCGATCCCCAATCCGTCGGATATCTGCTCCAGGGCGCCCACCGACACAAATCCCTGTGATGCCGCCGGGACGGCGACGTCGATGGTATACGGGGGCTCTTGGGCTCGTCTGCTCTCATTCCCGCTGGCGGCGACAAGGACGGCAGTCTTCCCGAAGTTGGCCCGTGCGGTCACGTACTGGGCAAGGGCCTCGAGGAGCCGTAGGTTGTCGCGGTATGCGGCGAGGGCCCTTGAGGTGGCAGGTTCCGTTTCCCAACCGGAGGCGACGAGGCTGGCCACGAATCCGGGGAAGTCGATGCCAAGGGACATGGAGACGATGCTGGCACCACCGTCAATGGCCCACTTGATGGCATCGGCGATACCGTCGGTGCCGCCACCGCCCTCACCGCCCTCACCGAGGACCTTGCCGGCGAGTAGCTCGGTGGCACCACGGGCGACACCGATGGTGGTTCCGTCCACGTCGCGACCCAGAATCGTTCCGGCGCAATGGGTGCCATGGCCGTTGTTGTCCCCATTCCCCTCACTGGTGAAGTCCTCCTCAACGATGTTGATACCCGAGAAGGCGGGATGGGAGGCGTCGATTCCGGTATCCAGCACGGCCACGGGGCTCCGGCGCCGGTGCGGGACGATGAGAGCGCGCCAACCGCCTCGAGACCCCAGGCGACGTTGTCGACCGTGGCTTCATCCTCGTTGGCGGGGAGGGGCTCGATCAGTTTCACGGGCATCGGCTCTGCAACGAAGCGTCCCGGCTGCCGCGCCTCATCATGAGCCTCCGCGGGCATCATGACCTCCCGGGTGACGACGGCTGGTGGGGGCGGTTCCTCTCCCCGAGATGCATCGATCTCGTCGGGATTGGCCATGACACCGGGGTCCAATTCGAGGATCAGATAGGTATGGGCGTCCATCTCAAGTTCCCTTTCGCTCGGGCCACAAAGGTGTGACCTGCTCCTGTGCACCGGTGCGGGCAGTGCCTGCGGGTTGCCGCAACCCATACCCGCCCGGTGCTACGTCTTGAAGAGTCGCCGGGGGAACACCGTGATACACCCTATCCGCGGGACCCTTACTCGTAGGTGTAGAAACCCCGGCCGCTTTTTCGGCCCAACCAGCCGGCCTCGACCATGCGGGTGAGGAGGGGCGGTGAGGCATAGTGGGCCTCCTTGAACTCGTCGAACAGCACATCCGCCACCAGTTTCATGGTGTCGAGACCAACAAAGTCGGAGAGCTCCAACGGTCCCATGGGGTGGTTGGCACCCAACCTCATCCCGGCATCGATATCCTCGGCCGAGGCGAAACCGCTCTCGTACATCCTGATGGCACCCAACATGTATGGGACCAGCAGCATGTTGACTATGAATCCTCCGCGATCCTTGGCACGAATGACCGTCTTGCCGAGACCCTCAGCGAACTCCTGCACCTTGGTCTCGATCTCCTCGTCGGATATCACTGTCGTCACCAACTCCACCAGGGCCATCACGGGTACCGGATTGAAAAAGTGCAGACCTAGGACACGATCGGGACGCTCCGTGACCGCGGCGAGACGCGTGATGGGAATTGACGACGTATTGGAGACGATGACCGAATCTCCTGAGAGAACGGAGTCGAGCCCCTGAAAGATCTCCTTCTTGAGGCCCTCATCCTCTATCACGGCCTCTATTACCAGCTCACGGTCGGAAAGCTCTTCGAGGTCTGTCGTGTAGCTGAGACGTGAGATCGTCTCCTTGGCTTGGGCATCGTCCAGCTTCTCCTTCTGGACCGCCCGGTCGAGCGACTTCTCGATTCGGGTACGGGCCGCCTCGGCGGCATCAACCGAGATCTCCCTTACGGCAACGTCGCAACCAGCCCGCGCCGCCACCTCGGCGATGCCGGCGCCCATCTGCCCGCCCCCCACGACTCCGATTCGTTGATAACTCAATCTGATCCTCTCAGTCTCGAAGTGCCCATGATGCCATGAGTGCCCACTGAGTCCGGTGGCCTTTAACCTGGTCGGATGGCGCTTTCTATCGAATCGAGATTCTCCGAGGTGTCAGGCGGCTCTCTGCATGTCGCCGACTTCGGCGGTACCGACAACGGAGAGGTTGTGTGTGTGCACGGTTTGGGGGGCTCACACGCCAACTGGATGTCCGTTGCCGACGGGTTCGGGGAGTTCGGGCGGGTGACGGCACCGGATCTACCCGGGTTCGGGCTCACCCCTCCTGAGGGAAGAAGCTGCACCGTCACCGCCAACCGCAAGGTGCTGGACACATACCTGCGCACTCTGGAAACACCGGTCATCCTCGTCGGAAACTCGATGGGAGGGACGATCGCATTGCTCCAGACTGCCTTGGCCCCGGAGACAGTTCGAGGTCTCGTTCTCCTGGCTCCGGCACTACCGGCAGGTGAGACGGTGGGTGCGCTCCGCTGGCTAGGCGAGGCCCTAGATATCGTACGTCGTCGTCCCCGTCTTGGCGACGATCCTCTGATAATTAGCCGGTGGACCTGGGAGTTGTGCACTACCCGACCCGACCTGGTTTCCAAGGAGGTCATGGAGGCGCATCTGGAGGTAGCAGAAGCACGAATCGATGACCCCGACTTCGAGTCGGCAATACGCAGAGCCGCGGTAAGTCTGGTCGCCCTGCTATCGAACAGACGTCTTCT
>WHTL01000345.1 GCA_009377735.1 Acidimicrobiia bacterium | reverse complement strand
GTGGGGAGTCTCGCCCTCGGTCTCGCCGGATCGGCGCTGCCGGTCTACTTGGCCATCTTCCTTCTTGGTCTGGCGTCGGCGACCACCAACGGCACGGGGATGACCTACTACTCCAATGTCGGCGGTCCCGGCTTCAGGGGTACGGCCATGGCCGTATTCTCGGCAAGTCTCCTCGGGGGACAAGCCATCGGGCCAGCCGTCGGTGGGCTCATTGCCACCGTGGGGGATTGGCGTCTCGCCATGTATGTTGCCGCCGGTGTCGCCTCGGTCCTCATGGTCGGGATGACCCTCGGTACCCGTGCCAATCGATCGAAGACGGTTACCAGCACGGTGGACCCGCCGGTGCCTGGGAGCGGCGGCGAAATTCCGTGGTGGGTCACCGCCCTCGTTCACAGCGTCCCTTTCGTCGTTTTCATGACGCTGGGGTCCGTGCCCCAGACCCTGGTTCCAATCGTGGGGTCCGACCAGTTGGGGCTGAGTGCTGCCGGGATCGGTCTCGGGTTGGGAGCAGGTGGCCTTGCCCGTTTTATCGGGACCATCATCGGAGGTCGGCTCTCCGATCTGGTGTCCCGGAAAGCAGTTCTCGTTCCCGGTCTTCTCGGACAGGCGATAGGAGTCGGGATCCTGGCCTTTCCACTCACCCTGGTGAGCTGGGTGGCAGCGATCGTCCTGATGTCATTGGCGAGCTACGCCGTCTCGGTTGCAGCCACCGTGGTGGGGGATCTGGCCGATCCTTCCCGCGTCGGCACCCACCTGGGGCGTTTTCGGTTCTGGGGCGACATCGGGTTGGTGGTCGGGCCGATCACGATAAGTGCCATCTACGAGAGAGCGGGCTCGTCAGCCGCCTTCCTCGTGGTGGCGGGGCTCCTGACTGCAGTGGGTCTCGCCTGTCTCAAACTCCTCCCCGAGACCGGCCGCTGAATCCACCAGTCAGTAGCTGCGTTTTATGACACCGTCGGCGAGGGCGTCGGCGGCCTCTCCCAGGCGGAGACCCACAACATCGATACGTCGGAGGAGCTCGCGGCGGCTCATGAGGGTCCGGATCGACTCGCCGTTGTTGGACTGATCCTCATCGAGGAGGTCGGCGATTGCCCTCTGGTACATCTGACGGATGGTCCCGCCAGACTTTTTGGCGGCGAGAACCATGTCCGCCACCTCGTGGCGGGTGTCGACCAGATGGCTCGTGGCCGTCATCAGCAGCTCGATGGTGTTCGTCACGGCCTCGGTCAGCTCTGTCAGTTGCTTCGATTCGGCCTGTGCCTCCAACAGCTCGACCTCCCGCACGTAGTCGCGCAGGTTGTCGAGGACATCGTCGATCGATCGCGATACCCGGAAGAGGTCCTCCCGGTCGATGGGGGTGACGAGGGAGCGGCTGAGCTGCTCCACGAGGATCCCCCGTTTGCGATCGCCGTGGTGCTCCGCGTCCACCATCTGGTCGTGGGCATCGGAAGGGGAGAGCTCGCCCGTAGAAAGCCGATGGGCGATCCGCGCCCCCTCGAGGCATGCTTCGAGCTGGGCATTGAGGGCGGCGACGAAGTCGGCGTTGGACCGGCCCGACAGCTCCCGCCAGACACGTCGCAGTCGTCGGATCACGACACCCATCCCCAGACGATGGCGAATGCCACACCAAGTGAGAATGTCATGGGGAAGGTGTACACCCATGCCAGACCGATCTGCAGGGCGTGCTCCCAACGTACCCGACGCACCCCTTCGTGCATCCCGGACCCGATTACCGAAGTCACCACGGTCTGGGTGGTGCTCACCGGGCTCCCGAGCAGGCCGGTACCCAGGACGGAGACGGCAGCGCCGATCTCGGCGGCAACGGCGTTGGCGGGGCGCACCGGGAAGACATCGAGCACCACACTCTTCGCATAGCGACGCAGACCGAGAAGTGTGCCCAGTGCGAAGAAGAGTCCGATGAGGAGGGAGCGGGGGTCGGAGACCACGGCCTCAGCTCCCGTCGCACCGGTGGCGGCCACGAAGACGGCGAGCATCTTCTGTCCGTCGTTCGTCCCGTATGCCAGGCACTGCACGCTGAACACCGCCACATGCACACGTTCCAGCAGTCGGCTCACCCTGCCCCGGACATCCAGGGAGAGGGCGATGCGGTTGATGAGAAAAGCCATGATCAGCCCAATAGCGGGAGTGGCAAGCGCGATCAGAATCACAACGCCTACGGTACGCCAATGGACTTCCAGACCCTGGCCTACCCCAACCCCAACCAACCCACCAAGGAGGGCGACCGTGAGACTGGTGGGCAGACCCCTCCAGCCGAGTAGGGCGATGGTCGCCAGAGAAGCAGTGACCGCCACCAGTAGGGCCGGTCGCAACTGCGAGCCGAAGGAGACCAGCCGATCGAGAAAGGTCGATGCGACACTTGTGCCCAGCACCAAAGGCGCTACCACGACCGCGACGGTGAGGATAAGGGTCGCACCCAGGAGCGGCATGCGCGAGGCCCTCGCACCGAGTGCGAGCAGGGTGGCGCCGTCGTTGGTCCCGCTCACCAAGGCAAAGAGCAGGGCAACTACCGTGAATACCGGTTCCCAGAATTCGGCGGTCAGGTCCACAGAGGATCATGTGATCTCCCAGGGCGTCGACCGAAAGCATGATGTTCCCCGAAACGGTGGGCCCGTCCCATGAGCGGCTCCTTCAGCGTGGGTGTGGTGCGCCCTCGGTGACACCCATCTCGGTAAGGGCGGAGCGCATCACCTCGAGGGCCGCCTGCATGTCGGACGTGTCGAGGCGCCCGATGCAACCCACCCGGAATGTATCGGCGTTGGTGAGCTTCCCAGGATAAATGAGGAAGCCGTGGTTGCTGAGATGATCATAGAACTCGTTGAAATCGAAATGCGGGTCGGCGGGAGTGAGGAACGTGAGGATGATGGGCGCCTGGTCTGCTTCGTCGAGGGCGCTCACGAATCCCAACTCGCTCATGCCAGACATAAGCGTCTCGCAGTTGTCGGTGTACCGGGCTCCCCGTGCCGAGACCCCGCCCTCCTGATCGAGTTCGTCCAAGGCTTGGTCCAGGGCAGCGATCACGTGTGTCGGCGGTGTGAATCGCCACTGGCCGTTGGACTCGAGGCCACGCCATTGCTCATAGAGATCGAGGCTGAGAGAGGGTGCGTTACCGGAGCAGTCCTCCAATGTGCTGCGACGAATGATGGCGAAACCGAGACCGGGGACGCCTTCCAGGCATTTGTTCGAGGAGGCAATCACCGCATCGAACGGGGTGTTATCGGCGTTGATCTCGAGTGCGCCGAAGGTGCTCATCGCATCGATGACGAGAGAGCGCCCGTGACGGGACACCACCTCGGCGATGGCGCCGATCGGATTGAGAATCCCCGACGTGGTCTCACAATGCACCACGGCGACATGGGTGGTTTCGGGGTCGTCGATGAGGGCGCGCTCCAGGGCATCAGGATCACAGGGAACATCCTCTGCGGTCTCGATGACCTGGTAGTCGCGGCCTTGGTAGTCGCATATCGTCGCCATTCGCCGCCCATAGGCGCCGTTCAGCAGTATGAGAAGCTTGTCGTCGTCGGAGAGGAGGGTGCCCAGCGTGGCCTCGATGGCGAAGGTCCCGCTCCCTTGGATCGGGACACAGACGTGGTCGTCGCCAGCCGAGATCAACTCGAGGAGACGGCTACGCACCCTGGCTGTCATCTCGATGAAGCGAGTGTCGCGCGACCCCCAATCGTGAAGCATGGCCTTCTTGGTGGTGGCCGAGGTGGTGAGTGGCCCCGGAGTCAGCAGGTAAGGATCGCTGGCAACGCTAACTGGGGACTCCCGTTCCGAGGTCGCCCGTGCCGAGAGCAATTCAGGGCCTCTCCCCGCGGGCGAGGCGCTCGTTGATGTCGTCCACCACACCTATCAGCTCCAGTGGCTCATCGATGACGTAGTGTGCCCCCGTCTTCGTGAGCATGTCCCGGGTATGGGCCAACCGTGATGCGATCTCGTCCTCGGATAGGGTCTCCTCTTCGTCAAGAGTGTTGATGTTCATGTAGTTGCTGTACCTCGCGATTCCCACGGCCCAGCATCCTGCTTCGAGTCCTTCTCCGACGCCGGACACGGTG
>WHTL01000144.1 GCA_009377735.1 Acidimicrobiia bacterium | reverse complement strand
TGTATCTGTTTGCGTAGCGGCGCGTTGAAACGATCGCGGGGCAGACTGACCAGAATGGAGATGCTCCGCTTGAGCAGGTCCCGTCTCACGAAGACCTTGACCTGTTGGCGCTCCTCCAGCGAGAGAAGACCCATGAGCTCCGATCGGAGCGCATCTGTGGGGGCAGCGAAGAGGTCGTGTTTGCTAAACCCCTCGAAGAGTTGGATTACGGCCTTGTGGTCGTGGGAACCCTCGATCAGGTCCTCGGTCACCAGGATCTTGTCGAGTTTCCGACGGAGGATTGGTGTCTTGGAGGCGGGCTCCATATAGGCCCGTGAGGTGTACAGCCCGAGGAGGCGTGCCTCGCCCACGGTCCTCCCGTCGGCATCGAGGAGTCGGACACCCACATAATCCATGCGGGCTCGGCGATGGATCGTCGACATGGAGTTGGTCTTGGTGATGACGATGAGATCACCACCCTCGAATCGTGCAGCGAGCTCCTTTGGTAGATCGGATAGCAGCGTCGACTTGGCCATCCTCGAGCCGGCCGCGTCCCGCAGGATGCCGAGACCCGAGTTTGGGACTACCGACACACTGCGACCGCCGGCGGTGTCCTCGATCTGATACTCCCGGAACCCGAGGAACACGAAGTTGTCGTCACGCAGCCAATTCAGGAAATCTATCGCCTCGCGGACATCCGCCTCGCTGTGATGGGACCCAGCGATACGGGCGAGGTCAATCATGCGGTCAACCCGCCCCGACATCGCATGAAAATCCTCCACGACGGATCGGACATCGTGCAGGATGTCGAAGACCCGTTGCTCCAGCGACTCCTTCTCCTCTCCGGTGAGGAATCGGTCGAGGACGTAATGCTGAACAGACTCGCGATTGGTCGTCTCTCGGGCCGAGCGCACCTTGGTGAGCTCCCCCCGGGTCCTTTCGATCCCCACAACGGGATGCACCAGCTTCACGACCTCGAGTTGACGGGCCTGGATCTCGTTGAGGACCGAATCGAGGGCGAAGGGCGAGTCGGGGAGGGCGATCTCGATCACTGTGCCGGTTGCCTCGTAGCCGTGTGAGGCCGTGGTTGGGTCAAACACCCGAACCATCACCTCGTAGGCGCGATTGCGGATGAACTCGAACAGTGACTCGACCTCGGCCACCGCGTCCGGCACGGGACCCATCGATTCGGCGGGGACACGACGGTAGTAGGCCCTGGCGAAACCTAGCAGTTCCTGCTCCCCGGGCTTGGTGTCGGAGAGACGGGTGAGCACCTGCTCGATGACGTCTGGTGCCGCTGTCGTCGGTTCTGCTACCACTGTTCCGAAGAGTAACGAATTGCTTGGTCTCTAGCCACCAGCTCAGCTGCTTCTGGGGGACTCCGGCCCCCAGACCCCCAACGGCTGCCTCGTCCTTCCCTTCTCGCGTGGTCGGGCCGTCCGACCTCACCTATCCCATACTGTGCCCGTCAGTCGTGTCATGGTGACCGTCGGGTTCGATGTGGGCTTCGATCTGGTGTTTTACATTGCCGCGGGTTTCGCCGGTGGATTGCTCGCTGCGGCGCAGGTTTCCCACCCTCCACCACGGCATCTGCACGTCCACGCACGTTTGAGAGTTTGTGATCGTTGCTCGTCACGGCACTCCCGGTCCCTAGCTCCGCCAACTCAGAGGTTCGCCAGAAGATGGCCGTCCCTCGTGATCAGTTGTGGGGATATCGCACCTCAGCGGTCGACGTCACCCATGATCGGATCGAGGGAGGCAATGGTCGCAACGGTGTCGGACACGAGAGAGTCGGCCATCATGGTGGGAAGACCCTGGATGTTGTAGAAGGAGGGCGCTCTGGTGTGCATGCGCCATGGCCGCGAACCCCCGGTGGAAACCAGATAGCACCCCAATTCTCCCCGAGGTGACTCCACCGCGGTGTAGGTCTCGCCGGCCGGTACCCGGAAACCCTCGGTGAACAGTTTGAAATGGTGGATCAGGGCTTCCATTGACTCGTCGATTCGACCACGGGGAGGAGGCGCCACCTTTCGATCACCCGTCATGTAGTTGCCCTTCGGCATTGTGTCCATCGCCTGGCGGACGATGCTCAGGGATTGCTCGATTTCCTCCATGCGTATTCGGTACCGGTCATAGACGTCGCCGTTCTGACCGGTGACCACTGCGAAGTCGTACTGCTCAATACCGGAATAGGGTTGGCTCTTGCGGAGATCCCAATTCACACCTGTCGCACGCAGAATTGGACCTGTGAGACTGTAGGCGAGGGCCTCCTCGGCGGTGACGACGCCCACGTTCTTCGTCCGCTCCAACCAGATCGGGTTCTTCTCGAGCAGATCGTCGTACTGTTGGAGGCGTCGCGGTATCGAGTCCAAGATGTCGGTGACGTCCTTGCGCCACCCGGGGGAGAGATCGGCAGCGACCCCACCGGGACGGATGTAGTTGTGGTTCATACGCAGGCCGGTGACCTTCTCGAAGAAGGCGAGGATCGTCTCCCTCTCCCGGAACCCATAGAGCATCATCGAAATGGCGCCGATGTCCATGCCGTTGGTGGCGATGGCAACCAGATGGGAGGCGATCCTGTTGAGTTCGGTCATTAGAACCCTGATGGCGTGGGCCCGTGGTGGGATATCGATCCCGAGCAGCTCCTCCACCGCGAGCGAATAACAAAGCTCGTTGTGCAGGGGCGCCAGGTAATCCATCCGGGTGACGTTGGTTCCACCCTGCATGAACATCAGGTTCTCGGCGGTCTTCTCCATACCCGTGTGGAGATATCCGATGATGGGTTTGGTCCGCCGGATGATCTCACCTTCGAGTTCTATCTGCAGACGGAGCACCCCGTGGGTGGATGGGTGCTGGGGACCCATGTTGACGATCATCCGCTCGTCATCGTCCAAGCCGGTCTCGTACTCCAGGTAGTCGTTGTCGACCACTGCACCCAACTGCTCTTTCTTCATCCGCTCGGTGTCCTCAGCGGTGAACTCCTGGCTGGCCTCGTCGGTGTAATCGGACTCCTCGGTGCCTGTGAGCCAAACGTCGACCACACGACGACGCTCCCGCTCGAATGTATGATCGGCGGTCTCTTCGGTACCCTGCTTCTCGTCGTTGGTCTGGGTCATGTCACTTTGGGTGAGCCTTTGAATGCCACCGGCACGCCCCCGGTATCGAAGTCCTTGCGAAGGGGGTGGCCGGTCCAGTCGTCGGGCATCAGTATGCGTGTCAGATCGGGGTGGTCCTCGAACACGATCCCGAACATGTCGTAAGCCTCTCGCTCGGCGAAGTTGGCACCCGGATAAACGGGGACCAGAGAAGGCACCACGGCATCGTCGCGCGGCACGGCAGCGATGATGCGGACCCTCTCGTTGCGGGAAATGCTGAGTAGGGACACCACGACCTCATATCGGATGGGCTTCTCCCTGAACCAGTCCACCGCGGTGACATCGGCGCAGACCTCGAACCCGAGGTCATGGGCGCGTTGGGCTACGTCCCGCAGGCTCTCCTTGGGGATGCGAACCACACTCTGCCCGGCAGGCGTGATCTCTACCGTGGTTCCGTCGAAGCCCTCTATCAGCTCCTGCAGCAGACCACCCTCGGTGGAGTCTTCTGCCGCGTCCGTGCCGCTCGGCTCCGCAGCATCGTCGACGTCTCCACCATTTGCACCACCATTTGCCTCCGCCTCGCTCACGAGGCGATCTCCCCCGACATGATCTTGTCGTGGAGGGTGAGGAGACCGTGCATCAGCGAGGTCGGGCCCGGTGGGCAACCGGGAACATAGATGTCGACGGGCACCACCTGGTCCACACCCTGCACCAGGGCGTAGTTGTTGAACATTCCACCGGTTGAGGCACAGGCTCCCATGGATACCACCCACTTGGGGTCGGGCATCTGGTCGTAAACCTGACGGAGAACCGGGGCCATCTTCTGACTAACTCTCCCGGCAACGATCATCACATCGGATTGACGCGGCGAGGCACGGAACACCTCCATCCCGAAACGGGCAGAGTCATATCGGGCGGTTCCCATGGCCATCATCTCGATAGCGCAACAGGCCAAGCCGAACGTCGCGGGGAACATCGACCTGGTGCGCGCCCACGAGGCCAGCTTTTCGATTCGGCCGGTAAAGAAACCCGGGGGGGTGGTTACGTTGGACATGGGCGCTCTACGCTGCCTCTTCGATGCGGAACTGCTCACGCAAATAGCGGGAGCGGGTCTTCACGTTCCAATCGAGGGCGCCCCTCTTCCACACATACACCAGCGTCTCCAACACGAAGAAGGTGAAGATCCCCGCGGCGGCGATTCCGTACCAGGCCAGCTCGTTGAAGATCGATGCCCACGCAAAAAGGAATACGATCTCGACATCGAAGATGACGAACAGCATGGCGACCAGGTAGAACTTGACCGGGAACCTCTGGGTTGGCTCCACCTCGGGGGTGATCCCGCACTCGTACGGCGCCAACTTCTCAGGCGTTGGATTGTCGGGTCGTACGAACCGGGCGGCAAACAGGGAGACGGCGACAAAACCGGCAGCCAGTACCAACATCACTGCGAATGGCAGATAGTCGACGAGTTCCATGGCTCCGAGAATAGGAGCTTGTGACTTGGTGCGGCAATCCCGGCGGGGGAGGGGATTTAGACAGGCAGTGTCTTCGTCATGACAGCCAGGGTGCGATAGATGTGCTCCCCAAGATGCTTGTCGTCCTCGTCGAGCAGATTCGCCATCACCTTGAGAGTCCACTCCATGAGGGGCCGGTTGCGGAGACCGGTGTGAGCGAGGGCCCTCATCACCGGCGGGTTCCCGATCAGCTTCACAAAAATGCGGGCCATCTTGTAATAGAGGCCGTACTCTTCGTCCAGGATGTCCGGATAGCGTTGCAGGATGGCTGGATCACCGGTCCCCACGGCATCGGAAACAAGGCCGGCAGCGATGCGGCCTGTCTCGTAGGCATAGGAGATTCCTTCCCCATTCCAGGGGTTTATGGCGCCTACCGCATCGCCTATCACGAGCCAGTTCTCGCCCACTTGGGGGCTCTTCGAGAACGACATCGTCAGCTTGCCGCCCTTCGGGTCAGACGTGGCCTTGTCGGCGGAGATTCCCCAGTAGTCGGAAGCGGCTTCGACGTAATCCTGCATCATGACGGTGGTGTTGACGTGCTTCCACCGTTTGAAGGTCGATAGCAGCCCAACGCCAACGTTGATCTCGCCGTCACCCAAGGGAAAAACCCAGCCGTACCCAGGCATGGAAGCTCCGGTGGAGTCCCTGATGTCGAGTTGGCTCTCGAGAAACGGATCGGCCGAACGCGGAGAGCTGAAATAACCACGAGCCGCGAGGCCCATTGGATAATCTCGGCGTCTTGACGTCCCCAGTCCTCGCCCGAAACGATCGAGTGATCCGTCGGCGATGATCACAAAGGACGGGTCGAGACGTTCCGTCTCGCCATTGCGTTTTAGATCCACACCCCGTAAAGCGCCACCCTCAACGACTGGATGGGCTTCGGTTCCTGATCGAACCGTCACCCCTTCCTTCTCTGCCAGGGCGGCGACCTGCTGGTCAAGGTCCTTGCGCCGGATTACACCACCCCAGCTGGGGAAACGGCTGTGCTGCGGCCACTCCATCTCCAACATGACGTCGTCGGCGGCATAGGAGCGGAGCCCCGTGATCCGGTGGAATTGGGGGACGTCGAAGTCGAAACCCATCTCGTCGAGCTGCAGGATCGCCCTCGGGGTGAGACCATCCCCACACGTCTTCTCGCGTGGGAACTCCTTCTTCTCCACCAATGTCACCGGGTGCCCCGAACGCGCCAACCACAGGGCAGCTGATGATCCGGCAGGACCACCACCCACGATCACGATCTCATTCGACGACATGGCGTCAAGAGTACGGGGACGACGAGGGTGTGTGGGAATCGGCCGGACGCGAGATCGGGGCCCAGACGGGCCCCGATCATTCTTTATTGACTAGGAGTGGGCCCAATCAGCTCTTGACGAAGGTGATGGCGGCCTCGCCGCTCCCCAGCTCGAGGCTGTCTGCTGAGCAGGTGTAGCTCTCCGTGGAGGTTGGGACGATCTCGCCAGCGCCGGGCATCTCCTCACCGTTCATCGTCATCGAGAGGTTGTTCTCGTCGATGGAGACGCTGAGAGAGGTGCCATCGGCGGAATAGGTGCCGGTGGCATTTCCAGTCATGAGCATTTCGAAGCTCGTAGGAATCGATACTTCGCTCTCTTCGGGAAGACTCATGTCGGGAAGCTCCATCGAGATGCTCACGTCGTTGGCGCTGTACTCGAAAGAGTTGTCGTCGTTGAAGGTTGCCGTCAGGTCGCCAGTCACGTCGGCCTCGATCTGCTCCATACCGGGCTGCGCCATCAGTTCCTTGAACTGGTCAGGGCCAACGGTCCAGTTCCCTACCAGACAGTCATCGACCTGTCCCTCGGCTACGGCGCCGGAGCTGGTGTCGGTAGCACCAGCAGTGGTGTCGCCGCCTGCGGTCGTCGTCTCAGAACCAGCTGTCGTGTCCGCGGCAGCGGTCGTGTCAGCAGCAGCGGTCGTCTCGGTAGCTTCGGTTGCGTCCGAGCCCGATGTGGTGTCGGTGGACTCTTCGCCGTCGCCACAGGCAACTAGGACCATGGCAAGCACGGTCAGGATGGTGAGCATTCGTTTCATGAGATTCCCCTTGAAAATAGGAGTTCTTTCGGAAGCAATCATGATCCACCACTCCACCCCCAATGCATAATCAGGATACCCGCCAATCCCCGCCATGCGGACCCCCCGAACCCAGGGTTCCCACGGTCGCTCACCGACGCTCCCAGCCCAAAGGTCGGAGCCGGTCTGCGGACCCCCCGAACCCAGGGTTCCAGCACCCGCCCGGCGACGTCACGAACCCAGGGTTCGCGTCTGGGCTAATCGCCCTCTTGGGCCCGCTCGTACTGGTGGAGGGCAACCACGAAGGCTACGAAGATTATGAACGACACCACCATGTAGGTGATGGGGATGATGCGTATCTCAAATGGGCCGAGACCCTCAATCTGCACCGGCCGCGGTCCCCGTGGGGCGTAGAGCACATACAAAAGCGAGCCGATCGTCATCCAGCCACCTACCGCCGCGCCGGTGACGAGGAACCCCAGCTTCTTTCCGAGATTGGTCCACGTGAGCAGGTAGATGGCGCCGTAGAAAATGATGATCGCAGCTATGAACAGGAGAATGCCGGTGACGAAGAGATTCGCCGAGAGCAGCTCGCGCATCAGTTCGCGCATCTAATGCCCCCCGCCCATACCGTTGAGGTTTCCACCCCGCAGAAATTGGGCAAGCATCTCAATGTCGGCCCCACTGAGGATGCCACCAAATGCAGGCATCCTCCCCGTCCCCATGCCGTTGAGACCGTAGGGCTCATCGGCTACCGATCCACTGATGAGGAAGTCCGTAAGGAGATCGACCTCCTCTTCAGACGCCGGTGCAGGGCCGAACTGGGTCACTGGGCGCCCATCTTCGAGCGAAGGACCAAGTGCACCGGATCCGGTCTCCTTGGAGAATGGCACCCCCGCCGACCATCCGGCGGTGTGACACCGGGAGCAGTAGCCGTTGAAGAGCCCAACGGCGCGTTTTGCGTCAGCAACATTCCCGTCGAACGCGGCGTCGGCGACACCCTGGTAATCGACTGCCCACGGTGTGTTCTCGATCTGATTCTCCAGGAAGGCGACTCCCCCTTCGGCAGGGGGAAGCACCCTTTCGATGTTCTCTGAGGTCACGGAGAGGTTGGTTGCTTCGGACTCGAGGGCGCTCACGAAAGTTTCGGCAGCCTCTAGATCAGGCTGCCCCGAGCTCTCCGATCCGGTGGGGTCGAGCGTCATTGCCGGTATCTCGGACGGCACGATCGAGGAGTCGGCATCGGTCAGGATCTGGGTTAGCTGTTGTTCCCCCGCATTCGAGAGTCCATCGCCGTCGTTGTCAGCTCCACCGTCGAGCACGGTTTGAGCTTGTGTCGCCAGGTCGTCACCACCACCCTCACCGCCACCGGCCACGGTGGTTTCGGTCGCCCCCTCCGCCGCGGTGGTCTCGGTGGCACTCTCGGTCACCGTCGTCTCGGTTCCCCCATCTGCTGGGGTGGTGGTCGAAGTGGCACCTTCGTCTTCACCACCTTCCGGAGCAGGTAGCGCCTCGACATACGCCTGGGCGCTCTCCAGGTCGGTGATCTCGCCGGGCACGTCGATCCCCTGCTCTTCGGCTCGTGCCGCCAACTCATTGAGCTCAGCGATGGCTCCCACCGAAATGCCACCCTCCATGGCGGCATTGTCGAGGGCTGCCGCGAAGGAATCGCCCGCCGGGCCGAGTATTGCGTTGGATTCGGCACCGGTCTCTAGCTGTTCCAGGGCCTGCTGCGCCGTCGTCATGTCGTCGGTGCCCTCAACGGACTGTGCCGCCTCTGGGTCGAACTCAACCGGCTGCACCACCCGGAAAACGTTAATCGCCTCTTGTGAGAGCTCAGTGAGTGCGGCTTCGGCGCTGTCGGAGACACCGTCACCGTCGGTGTCGATCTGGTTAGCCGATTCGTCGAGGATTTCCCGACCCCGCTCCCCGAGCTCGGCGACCTTCGGTGCGAGATCACCAGCCTGGTTGATTTCGTCCACAACCTGCCGTTGTTCGACGAGGGCAGTCTCTGCTTGTTGTTCCGCGCCCGCCAGCGCCTGGTTGGCCTGGTTGATGGTGGGTTCGATCTCGCCGAGCACGGTGGGTTGGTCGATTTGGATGGAACGCAGATAGAGAAGGAGGTCAGCGACTCCGTCTTCGGTGAGGGGTCCACCACCGTCGAGTCCCCAGGGTGGCATCGGGGTATTAACACGACCGTAGGTAACCCAATAGCGGATCTCGTCCAGATCGTAACGAAGGAAGACATCGTCGATTGAGGGGGCGGCCCAGTTCACAGTGACATTGGAGCGAGGATCCACGAATGAGGCCTCGCCGCCGCTGCCGCCCGGCCCATGACAACTGGCACAATCGAGCTCGACCCAATGCTCCTCACCACGTGTCAATGCCTGTTCGTTGAACTCCTGGGCGAAACCCTCCTGGCGAGCGCCCTCTCCGAGGAAATAGAGGGGGATACCAATAGCCAACACAGCCGACATCAATGCTGCTGCTTTCTGCCAGCCCTCCAGACGGCGTGTCTCGAGGAGTTCGTCTGTTCCGCCAGGCGAGAGGTTGGATGCCACCTCCTCGGGGCCGCGTCTGCGAATGGCAGCGACACCGAGAAACGCCAGCCAGACGACACCGGCAACCACGGCCAAGATCAGAACGACGCTTGAACTCACCTAGTGCTCCACCACGTCACCCGATGCATGAGGCACCTTGGGGGTACTCGACCAAACGAGACGCAGCTCGTGGCGTCTCAATGGGCGTGCCGGTCTTGATCACCAACTGCCCATCCCTGTTCTCGACCTCGAACCTGTCCAGGTTGCGAGGGGCCGGTCCGGCGAAGTACTCGCCGACCATGTCGTACTTCGACCCGTGGCATGGGCACTCGAAACCCTGCGAGCTCTCACACCAGGGAACCGTGCAACCAAGATGGACACAACGCTGATATAGGGCCATGAGACCGCCCGCTGCCACCGGGATGTCGC
>WHTL01000039.1 GCA_009377735.1 Acidimicrobiia bacterium | reverse complement strand
GTCATCAGAAGCTCCAGGGTCGAGAACCACAGTCATGTAATTCTCCCACACACCAACCGAAAACGCGAGCACTCACACACGCGAAAGACACCAGCCACCTAGGGATCAATACGGGTCCGTCACTACCATCTCGCCATCTCAGCGAATGCCGTGGGGGTACCCATCCCCGCACACGCCCTCTCAGGCGGTCTCCGACTCTCCGATCATAGGGAAGGGCTGCAGAGAGAAGATGATCTCGAGCGGCACATCGAAATACGATGCGATTCGGAGCGCCAGGTGGAGGCTGGGGTTGTATTCGCCCCGTTCCAGATAGCCGATGGTCTGATAGTGGACTTCGAGTGCATCGGCAAGGTCACGACGAGAGATGCCGCGCTCCGCCCGGATGCGGCGGAGCCGGTTGTGTACGTTCTCGCTCATCGCACCCATTGCGCCGCGGCGTCACGATTCGCTTCTACCTCCGATCCCGACTGGCGACGGGCCATCCGTCGCAGCACCACCGGCGCCACCAGGAAGCCGAGGACTGCCCAGGTCGCCAGGACACCCACCGTCTCCAACGTCCTCCAAGACCCCCCGATTTCGAAAGTGGCGGCTTCAGAAGGGAGGAAAGCCGAACGCATCCCGAGGGCAATCCAGTACATGGGGAAGATCTGTGCCACCACCTGGAGCCAATCCCACAGCGCCTGGACAGGATAGAAGATCCCAGAGATGCCGGCGAGCCCCATGATCGGAGTCATCCCCCACGTTCCCACCTTCTGGGCACTCTTAACCAGGGACCCGACGACTATGCCGATGGGAAGCGCCGCCAACAACCCGAGCACTGTTACCCAGACCATTGTCCACCACCCGGAAGCCCCACCGCCCATCAAGCCCTCGAAGAGGAAGAAGGAGGGGATGAGTATCACGGCCATCATGGGTAGGAGCCCAAGCGACTGATACAAGATTTGGCCCGCGACATAGCCGACGACACCGTTGGGTGCCGCCTTGGCGCGGAGCAGGGTTCCGTCCTCGCGTTCCATGGCGAGGCTATAGGCAGGACCGACGACAACGCCGAAGGCGATAAGGGCCCCCAGCAAGCTGGGCAGAACGACCGTTGGCCTGAGGAGTGACGTTCCCTCCACCACAGAATTTCGGCTCAGGAACAGATAGAGCAGGGCGCCCCCACCCATGAAAAGATAGAAGCCCTGGTCCTGGGGGCTCTTCACACTCTGTTTGAACTCGATCCAACCCCGGTTAAGTCCCACCCGAACTGCGTGGATCCTCTTGTTCATCTTCCCACCTCCTCGGAGCTCGTGGTGGCTGTCGAATCATTCATGTCATCGAACGCGATCGCGGCCTGTTGTGGATGACCGGTCTCGTGTTGTTGCACCATGGTGATGTAGGTGTCCTCCAGACTTGTCTTCCTTACCTCGAGGTCGGTGATCCCGTCTCCGTCGTTGGTCAACAGTTCCCGCACGAACTGCGTGGCGTCATCGGTTGCGTGCACAAAGAGGTCGTCGTCTCGACTCCAGCGAACCTCCGACTTTCCCGAAACCTTTCGTGCCAGTTGGTTGGCACTCCCGTCGGCCACGATTCGACCGCCGGAGAGAATGAGGATCCGGTCGGCCAGTTTCTCTGCCTCGTCGAGGTCATGTGTTGTGAGCAGGATCGTGGTGTCCTCCAGGTCGGTGAGCCGATGGACCAGATCATGGAACTCCCTTCTGGCGTGGGGGTCGAACCCAGAGGTGGGCTCGTCGAGGAAGAGGAGCTCGGGTCGACCGACGACCCCTACCGCTACGTCGAGCCGACGACGCTGTCCACCGGATAGGGTCCCGATCTTCTGGTCGGCGTGCTCGGTGAGTCCCACCATTTTGATTAGTTGCTCAGTGGGATAGGGTCGCTGGCGGTCCGGGGTGGAGTAGGGGAGGTAGTAGGCACCAAGGTGGGCCAACAGACCCCGAGGTGACCATCTGGCATGATCGCGCCATGACTGGAGCACCACACCAGTTCGGGCTCTCCAATCCTCGTCTGCTCTGGCCGGGTCCACGCCCAGCACCCGGACCTCTCCATCGGAGCGCATCCGGAATCCCTCGAGGATCTCGATCGTGGTGGTCTTGCCGGCGCCGTTGGGGCCGAGCAAGGTCACCACCTCACCACGTCGAACCTCAAAGTCGACGCCGGTGAGAACATCGGTGGAGCCGTAGCGCATCCGCAGGTCGGCGACGGAGATCACCGTTTCAGGGGTTGGTCCTTCCATCAATTCGGGTCCCTCCTCTGGCCGTCCAAGGGGTTCGTCGTATAATAGAGCTGCTAACAATATAGCACAAATGCTACATGACAAAATGCGCCCGTGCCTCTCTCGGACTGTGGTCGAGAGGGACATTTCCGCTCCTCCGGAGAGGAACAAAACAGCTCGGTCTATGGCCCGACGAGAAGAACAAGGTTGTAATTCGCGAACTCGGAGGGTGGGTGTGGTAGCTTGGCTGGAACGAGAAACGAGAAAGCTAACCGATGCCCCTGACCACCATCGAAACTGTTCACGCGCGCCAGATACTCGACTCTCGGGGAAACCCCACCATCGAGGTCGAGGTGACCTGCTCCGGTGGCGGATTCGGACGGGCTGCCGTCCCCTCCGGCGCCTCTACAGGTGAGGGCGAGGCCCTCGAGCTCCGTGACGGAGGTGATGCCTATCTGGGAAAGGCCGTCACCGCTGCCGTTGCCAACGTCAATGACCGGATAGCCGCACTGATCGTTGGCCTCGACGCGGTCGACCAGGAGCGGATCGATCTCAAGATGATCGACCTGGACGGGACCGCCAACAAGTCCGAGCTCGGCGCCAATGCCATGTTGGGGGTGTCCCTCGCCGTGGCCCGGGCAGCGGCAGCGGCACTCGACCTTCCCCTCTACCGATACCTTGGCGGACCGTCCGCACGGGTTCTCCCCGTTCCGTGTCTAAATGTCCTCAACGGTGGAGCCCATGCCAACAACTCGGTGGACATACAGGAGTTCATGCTCGTGCCAGGGGGATTCGGCACCTATTCCGATGGTCTCCGTGCCGGTGTCGAGGTGTACCAAAGTCTCAAGAGTGTCCTCAGGGACCGCGGTCTCTCCACCAACGTTGGTGATGAGGGTGGATTCGCCCCCGACCTCGGTGCCAACCAGGAGGCATTGGATCTCCTGGTCGAGGCGATCGAACACGCCGGTTATAAGCCTGGCGAGGAGGTCGCCCTTGCCCTCGACGTAGCTGCCTCCGAGATCTACGAGAACGGGAAGTACCACCTCGACGGTGGCGAGCTCGGTCCCGACGAGATGGTGAGCTACCTCTCGGGCCTGGTTGATGCCTACCCGTTGGTGTCGATCGAGGACGGCATGGATGAGAACGACTGGGAGGGATGGAGCCTCCTCACCTCCAAGATCGGTGACCAAACGCAGCTGGTGGGCGATGATCTGTTCGTTACCAACGAGGAGATCCTGACGCGGGGGATCTCGGAGGGTGTCGCTAATGCCATCCTCATCAAGGTCAACCAGATTGGGACCCTTTCGGAGACGCTCCACACCATGGAGACGGCTCTTGGCGCCGGATACGGCCGGATGGTCTCCCATCGTTCGGGGGAGACGGAGGACAGCTTCATATCCCATCTCGCCGTTGCCACCAACGCCGGACAGATCAAGAGCGGCGCACCTGCTCGTGGTGAGCGAACCGCCAAGTACAACCAGATCCTTCGGATCGAGGAACATCTCGGTGACCAGGCTCGTTACCTTGGTTTTGCTGGACTGGCGAGAGGGCGAGCATGAGGATCCCTCGACTCGGTGTGATCCTATCGGTGATCGTGATCGTGGTCGTCGGTGCGGCCTTTCTCACAAACATCGTCCCCTATCGACAGATCGTCGAACAGAAGGCCTCGGTAGAGGAGGCTCGGAACACGCTCACTGACCTAGAAGCCGAGAATATGCGACTTGAGGAACACCTCCTCGCCCTCAACACCCCCGAGGAGCTGGAGCGCCTCGCCCGAGAGAAACTCGGATACGTGCGGCCAGGTGAGATCGCCTATGTGGTGGTCGACCCACCCGAAGTCCCGGGGCAAGTACAGACAGAAGTCGAGGAGACACCCGAGGAGGAGCCCGAGGGTGTGGTAGACGGATTCTGGGAGTTCCTCACGGGCGAAGATCTGTTTTCATGAGGGTGTGACCGTCGATAGTGTTGACGTCGAGGCCCAGATCGGTAGGCCTCCCCGGGTTGGATCTGAGGTAGTGGCACGGTGTCACCTCGGTAAGCCCGTGGTGATCAAGGTTCCGCCGCTGCTGGACGACGGCACCCCGTTTCCCACCACATATTGGCTCACCTGCCCCCTGGCTCGCATCAGAATCGGCCGTCTGGAGGCAGCCGGTGGGGTGCGCCGCCTGGAAGCCAAGGCGGAGAACGATTCTGAGTTTGGTGCCGCCCTGGAGGAAGCACACCAACGCTACGTGTCCGAGCGCGACGAGATGATTCCGGCCGAGTACGAGGGGCCCACTCCGAGTGGGGGAGTGGGTGGAAGCCCGTTGGGAAAGCACCGTGTCAAGTGTCTCCACGCCCATTACGCCGATACGGCAGCGGGAAACGACAACCCGGTCGGTCAGCTGGTCGCCGATTGGATCGAACCGCTCGATTGTGTGATTACTTGCGTGGAGGACGGGATCAGGAATCCCGAGTGGTCCGCCCGCCCGTGAGGGTCGGTGTCGTCGACATCGGCACCAACAGTGTTCGCCTGCTCATCACAGATGGAGAGTCGGAGGCTGTGCGTCGCGTGGTGGTGACCGGGTTGGGACGGGGCGTGGACTCCACCGGTCATCTCGATAGCGATCGTATGGAGAAGACCGTCGCGGTCCTGGCCGAGTATGGCGCCGAGATGAGCGGCCATCAGGTGTCACGTCCTCGGGCAGTCGCCACCTCGGCGACCAGGGACGCTGCCAACCGCGAAACGTTCCTCGACCGAGCAGAGGCAGCGCTCGGGGTACGACCGGAGACCATTTCGGGTGAGAAGGAGGCTGAGCTCTCATATCGGGGTGCCACTGATGGTGTTCCGTTCCATGAGCCGGTCGTGGTGGTGGACATCGGTGGTGGAAGCACCGAGATCGTCACGACATCGGGTGGCGTCTCGGTGGATATCGGGTCGGTTCGACTAACCGACCGCGTCCTGGGAACCGAACGACCGGTCGCCCCCGATCTGATGGCCGAGGCGATGGCGGTCGCCGACGCCCTACTCGCCAAGGCAGATCCGGGAATCACAGCCGGGTCTGTGGTTGGTGTGGCAGGAACATGGACATCGTTGCTGGCATTCGACCTACCGGTATACGACTCGGAGAAGGTCCATCTCGCCAAGCTCACCAGAGAGCGACTTGACGACCTTGTCGCTGACTTGGCTGCAAAGAACATCACCGAAGTGGCTGCCATCCCCAGCCTCGACCCGGGTCGGGCACCGGTGATACTCGGCGGCGCCGTCGTCGCTGGCCGTGTCATGGAGCTACTCGACATCAATGAAGTAGTCATCTCGGAACGAGACCTCCTCGACGGATTGGCTGCCTCTCTCCTCGTCCAAGGCGGATACGCTTAGTGCGTGGCCTCGCCCGGATGGCGAAACGGCAGACGCTGGGGTCTTAAACACCTCTGTCCCACCTGGGACGTGTGGGTTCGAATCCCACTCCGGGCACTCTTACTTGTGGGGGGCAGACCTTTGCTTCGCTGCGCTCGCAAAGTGGAGCCCCCCACACCCCCCTCGCTGACTTCTCTATTCGCGTGTTGCCCGCCTCGCGGGCGGGATCTCGGTTCCGAACTTTGGGCTGGGGACGCCGCTGAGCGGTTGTGGGAACCCTGGGTTAGCCCCGAACTTTGGGCTGGGGAGGCCGCTGGGCGGTTGTGGGAATCCTGGGTTCGCGGCCGTTGGGGTCTGGGGGACGGCGTCCCCAGAAGCCATAGAGAAACCCCCGGTCAGGGGACCGGGGGTTTCATGGTCCCTGCGCCCTGGAGGAGGAGGCGGGCGCAGAGAGTTCTTGGGTGGGGTGGGATCAGTCGGCGAGGATCTGGGCCTTTTCGATCCAGTCGGTGACCACATCGAGGGCGGGCACCCGCTCCACGATCTTGGCCTTCTCGTTGGTCTCGGTCAGGGTCTCGTGCAGAGAGCTGGCGCTCCGACGACGAAGCTGCCTGGTGCTGACGACGCCGGCGGCATCGAGGAGTTGGGCGTAGCGGGGGCCGATGGAATCGACCCGCATCAGGTCGGCGAGGTTGCCGATCCTGTTGATCTCGTCCTCTTCGATACCGGTTACGGTGGCGAGATGGCGACGGGCGTTGCGGTCCTTGGTGGCGGCGACGAGCTCAGCGACGGTGGTGACCCCGGCTGCACGCAGCTTGGAAACCATCTGGGTGCCTACCTCGGGGATGTTGCCGATGGAGTGGGCAGCGCCACCCTGGGCGTGGAAGATCTGTCCGGCACGGGGAATCCGGCCAACCAGCTCTCGCCCGTCAACGGCTGCGGTCTCAACGAACCCGTTGAAGCGGCTGGGAAGGTCGATCTCGTCGAGCTTGGTGGTCAGCTCTTCGCGGACCTTCTCGGCGGTGGTCGTCACCGTGCGTAGCACCTCGGCTGAGGCGCCGACTGCGGCGTAGGAAAGTTGTCTGAGTTTTGTCATCTTGGCAGCTCCTTGGCTGTGATTCTGAGCCTGTTCGCGTCTGCAAGCATTGTCTCATAGAGTGCTAGCAAATGCAACCTCAGCGCTTGCAAAAGTGCATGTTGGTTCGGTTTCGCACGTCACCCCGAGAGGAGGTGTGCCTCTACTTCCCGATCTGACCACAGGATGGTCCGTACTCCGAATGCCGACAAGGCCCCCTCAGAGTGTGTGGTTGGGGCGGTCTCGTCATTCACAACCGCAAACGCCTGGGCGTCGGGTCGGGACGGCTGTACGTCACTCCACGAGAACACGGTGTGTTCCACGGCCTGCTTGTCGAGACGGCTGATGGTCTGGACCAGGCGCTCGCTAGCGACATCCGAGCGAGGGATCAGGAAGTCGAACACGTGGTAGTACCCGGTCTTCCCGATCATCGTGACTTGTTCCGAGTAGCGAACGCCGTGATCATCCAGCCATCGCCTTACGTCCTCGAAGAAGAGTGATTCCAAATATGGGCTGGAGAGATAGAAGAGATCGCCGAGGGCCAGGACGGCTTGGATTAGGTTCGCTTTCATCATGGGGAACCGCGCCAGGGGTATCTCCACCTCGAGACGATCCCCCACCATCGTCACGGCGAAACCACTCAGTATGCCCTTGATCAGACTTCTCCGCTTCTCGGTCGAGGTGTCCACCCCACGCATCTTCAGATCTTTCAGGGTGTGACCGTCGTCGGTAAGAAGGATCTTGTCCTCTCCGATGAGCCGGGCATACAGCTGGACGGCGTCGTTGGAGGTATCCAGGAACGGGGTCGTGATTTCAACCCAGTCGCCATCGATTTGGTCCACGAAGGTGTTGTCCGCCAGCCAATCCTGGTGTTCGGTCAGGAGCTCTCGGACTGCCCGTTCCACATCATCCATCGTCAAAAACCATCCTGTACAAAGAATAGGGTGGGTTCGATCGTGTAGCGCCCGACGACGTTGAAGTAATTGAGGAAGTCGGATAGCGCCTTGTCAAGACTATTGACGTCGGTGAACGCATCTGGGACTGGGATGGCGTGTCGATCACCCCACGGTTCGTTCCGGATGTGCAGGTGACTGCCAACGACGACCTTGCCGTCCGGGTTGCGGTGTCTACGAGTATCCCCGATACAGAGCCGTAGAAGTGGGTATACACGCCGGGCGCGTCCTTGAATCTTCTGCTTGGTGAGCCGAATCGCCGACCGGTCGATGTCGAGCACGAACGACTCCGTAGCGTCGAGCGACTCCAGATCTCGGATGATGGTTTCACCCGGACCCGGTAGCTCCACCGGATCTGGCTCTACGAATCGCTTCTCGAGCACCAGCAGATGATCGATCTCCGGTTGGGATAGGTCGGTCATAGTCGACCAAGGTATTGGTCGGCCATGACAGAAATGATGGCGGCGGCCCCGCTGATTACCGTTGCGTGATGGCGCCAGCGATGACCGACAGCCGGATTGCCTCCATGGGCGCCGAGTTGATCAGTCGATTCTTCGAGGAGTTCGGGACGCGGTTCCGGATCATCACCCGCAGGGCGCCGATCCGCTTCGCTGAGCGGGACTGGGATGGCTACGCCCGCGATGCCACCGAGCGGCTGGATCTCTACGAACGATGTGTGTCCCGGGCGAGGGAGGAGATCGGCCAACACCTCGGGAGCCGGGCGGACGACGCGATGGTGTGGGCCGGCATGAAGGCCGTCTACTCGGGTCTCATTGCCCGTCGGGACGATTGGGAGCTTGCTGAGACCTTCTTCAACTCGGTCACCCGACGTGTCTTGTCTACCGAGGGGGTCGACCCGACCATCGAGTTCGTAGACACCGATTTCGACACCCCTCCAACGGTCGGGACAAGACCCCTTTATCGATCCTTCCATTCCATCGAGAACATCGAGAGCCTCGTTTCCTCCGTACTTGACATGGCCGGAATCGAAGCTCCGTTCCGTTCAAGCGAGAGAGATGTGGCCGCGACGGCTCGGGTGGTGGAGGGACATCTCCGTGCGGTGGGCGCCCTCGGCACCGTCGAGCGGGCCGAGTTCGTGCCATCGCCATTCTTCCGCGGCAAAGGGGCTTACTTGGTCGGTCGCATCTTCAGCGGCTCACACGTGATCCCGATGGTGCTCTGCCTTCTTCACCCCGAGGGAGGGGTGACCATCGACGCGGTCCTTCTCACCGAGAATCAGGTATCGATCCTGTTCTCGTTCACCCGCTCCTACTTTCATATAGACACGACTCGGCCATGGGATCTGGTCCGGTTCCTACGCTCGCTGATGCCCCGCAAGAGAGCCTCGGAGCTCTACATCTCAATCGGCAGCCACAAACACGGCAAGACCATGCTCTTTCGGGAGCTTCGCCAACATCTGGCAGGATCCGCCGAGCGTTTTGAGATGGCGCGTGGTGTTCCCGGGCTGGTGATGGTGGTATTCACCATTCCCGGCTTCGATGTCGTCATCAAGGTGATCAAGGACCGATTTCCACCCCCGAAGAGGATCACACGTCCTCAGGTCAGGGAGAAGTACCGCATGGTGTTCCGACACGACCGTGCCGGTCGCCTGGTCGATGCCCAGACATTCCGGCATCTCGAGTTTCCTCGGGAGCGCTTCACCGACGAGGTCATCGAGAAGCTCCTAACGGAGTGCTTCCGAACGGTGACCGTAACGGAGAACAACGTCATCCTGGCTCATGCCTATGTGGAGCGCCGGGTGACCCCGCTCGACCTCTATCTGGAGAGGGCGGACCCACGGTCGGCGGGCGCGGTGGTGACCGATTACGGGAACGCCATTAGGGATCTGGCGGCGACGGGGATCTTCCCCGGTGACCTCCTTCCGAAGAATTTCGGGGTCACCCGCCACGGTCGGGTGGTGTTCTATGACTACGACGAGTTGGCGCCGCTGGGGGACCTGCATTTCAGGGACATGCCAGAACACGATGACGGTCTGGCGCCCGGAGGTTGGTTCTCCGTTGGCCCCCGAGACGTCTTCCCAACCGAGTTCGAGACGTTCCTAGGGATACAGGGTGAACTACGACGGATCTATCTGGCTCACCACCGTGACCTATTCGATGCCCGTTGGTGGCAGTCCGTTCAGGGCCGGGTGAACGATGGCGAACTTATCGAGATCTATCCCTATCAGCCCAAGGCGAGACTTCCCGGGGCGGCCGGCGTCTAGATTCCCAACCCCGTAGACCCCACCTTCGGGGTAATTGTTCGTGTTCCAGTATTTTGGCGTCATCGACCCGGGCGATCGTCTAGGCTCCCTGATGCGTTTGGGTGCGCGCGTTTGGCATCTCAGGAATGGAGAAGTCTGTGAAAAGCACTAGCCGTGGTCGGCTCATCCCCCTATTGGTATTGGCGATGCTCGCCTCCCTTGGTCTGGTACAGGGTGGTGCCGCCCAGGAGCAATCCCCAGCCGGGCAGGCCGACGCCGCCTCTGACACCAAACGGAGACCCGAACTCGAACCCGCAATGATCGATGGTGTCGTGAAAACCGATTGGGTGGACAGGCTGGGTCGCGGTGACGAGCGCCAGGTGTTCCTGGTCCGTCTTACAGATCCCGCCGCCCCCTCCTATGACGGAGGTAGGGAGGGTCTCGCCCCCATCGCCCCCGACGCGGGGGAGAAGTTCAACCCCAACTCGCAGGCCGCCCGGGAATACACAGCGGCCATAACCGCAGACCAGGATGCCGTGATCGAACGGGCCGGTAACGCCTTCGGCCGCGATCTCGAGGTTCGGTATCGCTACACCTATGCGGACAACGGTTTCGCTGCGGTGATGACACCCGACGAGGCCCGGCAACTGGCCGAAGATCCCGCCGTCGAGTTCATCCAGCGAAACTTCGAACGGGAACTCCATACCGACCGGGGACCGGAATGGATCGAGGCGGATCACGTCTGGAACGGTTCCACCGATCTGGGGCTCCCCGAAAACTACCTGGGCGAGGGCATGATCATCGGGGTCATCGATACCGGAATCAACCCCTCCAACCCCTCCTTTGCTGACGTGGGCGGCGATGGGTACGACCACACCAATCCTCTGGGCGAGGGCAACTTTCTCGGTGTGTGCGACTCCACCAACACCGAGCAATTCGATCCCAACTTTCCTTGTAACGACAAGCTGATCGGTGCCTACGGCTTCCTTGACGAGGACTACCAGCCGCGGCCCGATATCGGGTTGGGTGAGGCTGTCGACTACGACGGGCATGGCAGCCACACCGCGAGCACCGCGGGTGGCAACTTCGTCGATGAAGCCGAGAAGGTATCGCCTACCCGGACGGACACGTTCAATATCAAGGGTGTCGCCCCCCACGCCAACATCATCTCTTACCTGGGTTGCTGCTCTGGTGCCGCCCTCACCGCATCGATCGACCAGGCCATTGCCGACCAGGTCGATGCCATTAACTACTCGATCGGCTCCGCTGCACCATCACCGGACTTGTGGAATGACTTCGACGCCCGCGGCTTCCTCAACGCCCGGGCGGCGGGGATCTTCGTGGCGACCTCCAATGGCAACACGGGACCCGGCTTTGCCACAACGGGGTCACCGGCCGATGCCCCCTGGCTCATCTCGGTGGGTGCCAGTACCCACGACCGCGCCAACCTCAACTCGGTGATCGATATGAGTGGTGGTGACACCACACCGCCAGCGAACATCGACGGTAGAGGAGTCACCTCGGAGCTTGGTCCCACACCCATCGTATACGCCGGTGACTTCGGTGATCCCCTATGTGACCAAACCACCGGAAATGAGACCAACTTCGGTGGCAACATCGTGGTCTGTGACCGGGGTGTCATCGGACGTGTCGAGAAGTCGTTCAACGTCGCAGCACAAGGTGCCGCCGGCTTTGTCCTGGCCAACGACGCCGCGAGCGGGGGGTCGCTCAATGGCGACGCCTTCGCTATCCCCGGTGTTCACATTACCTTCGCTGACGGCAACGTCCTCAAGGATTGGCTGGCCAGTGGCAGCGGTCACACCGCCTCGATTTCTGGTACCACCTTTGATGTGAACGACGCCCATGGCGATCTGTTGGCAGGATTCTCCTCGCGGGGACCTAACCGGGCGGTGGAAACCGTCGTGCCCGACGTCACCGCCCCTGGGGTGGACATCATCGCCGCATATGGCGCTGGCCATCTCCCCAGTAGCCCACAGAACTATGGGCTCGTTGAGTACAATTTCATCTCGGGCACCTCAATGGCGTCGCCCCATGTGGCCGGTGCCGGTGCCCTGATGGCACAGGCTCACACCGACTGGACCCCGGCCGAGATCCAATCCGCCCTGATGACATCGGCGGTGACCGGTCTCACCGACTCCTTCGACGGGTCGGTGACCGATCCCTACGATATCGGCGCCGGGAGGGTCGATGTGGCTCGGGCGGTGCAGACCCAGCTCGTGTTCGATGAGACGGAAGACGACTATCTGGCGGCCAACCCAGCGGAAGGCGGCGATCCCAAGACCCTCAACCTGCCCTCCTTTAACGACCAGCAGTGTCTCAGTACCTGCTCCTGGACTCGCACGGCCGAGGTTCCCACTGATGCTTTGGTTCCCGGTGACATCAGCTGGACCGCCAGTGTTGAGGCCGATCCGGCCTTCAACTCGGTGACGGTGTCACCGAACGAGTTCACCGTTGCCCCCGGTGACACCCAGGATCTGACGGTGAGTGCCGATGTGGCCGGGGCACCCGACGGCGAGACCATCTTCGCCCGAATCACCCTTACCCCCTCGGACCCGGCGGTACCGGAGGTGACAATGCCGGTGGCGGTGCTGCCCTCCAACAGCATCCTTCCCGGCTCCGTCGAGGTAGAGACCCGACGCGACGCTGGTTCGTTCACCATCGCGGACCTGATCTCGATCGAGATCACCGATTTCACCGGCTCGGTGGAGGGGCTGGTGAAGGCCGACCCTCAGACCTTCGAGCTGCCGGTCGATCCGACCAATGGCGATCCATACGATACCCCCGATGGGACCCAGACAACCCTTATCGACGTCGGATCCAACGCCACCCGTCTCATCGCCGAGCTGTCTGACAGCGAGGCATCCGACATGGACCTCTACGTCGGTCTCGACAGCAACGGAGACGGTCAGGCTGAACTCTCCGAAGAGGTGGCGACTTCCACCACTGCCACCGCCGACGAGTTCGTAGACATCTCCGATCCTGAGGCGGGCTCGTGGTGGATTCTCACCCAAAACTGGGCTGCCAGCAACGAGCCTCCCGACGCGGTGACCATGAGCTCGGCCGTCGTGGAGGGTGTATTGGGCAACGCCGAGGTCCACGGACCGGATCAGAACCCCCAGGAGGAGCCTTGGGATGTCGTGGTCTCCTTCGACGAGTCGGACATGGAGCCTGGTGATAGCTGGTTCGGCACGGTGGTGCTCGGGTCGTCACCGGACACACCCGACGACATCGGGCGGATCCCTATCCGGATCGACCGGGTCGAAGACGATGTGACCAAAACCGCCTCGGTCGACGTCGCTAGTCCCGGTGACACGGTGTCTTATGACATCACCATCCAGCCCAATGTGACCGACGAGACCCTGACCTATTCTGTCGCCGACCACATTCCCGATGGTCTGACCGTGGATCCCGACTCGATCACCGGTGGTGGCGCACTCAGCGGCGATACCATCGAGTGGACAGTGGAGATGCCGACCCCGGACACCAGCCCGCTGATATGGCAGGAGGTCGCCTGTCCCGCCGGATATCTCGACCTGGCTGGCCTTGGCATATTTCCCGCCTCGGTGTTCGATGGTGATGCATTGGCCTTCAACGTGTTCGCCGATGTGGGGCCCTTCGACTTCTACGGCACCACCGGAGACAATCTGGTGGTGACCGAGAATGGTCTCCTCACCCTGCCAGAGGGGTTTGGTGGTGACTTCCAAACACAACAGACCCTACCGGACGATGCCTTGCCCAACTCTGTGATCGGTGGTCTCTGGACCGATCTCATCGCCGAGTATGTGGCGGGGCCCGCCGGGTCCGAGTCGGGGGTCAGCCTGGCCAGCACCGGCGCCGGGGGAGTAGCCGTGGTCGAGTACGACAACATGCAACTCCCAGATGGTGGAGTAATCGGTGACTTCCAGATCTGGGTCCAGTCCCAGGTGGCCGATGGCCAGCCCGAGATCGAGTTCCACTATCTCGACAACGGGGATGTTTCCTGGTCGGAGTTCGCCGCGACGATCGGTGTGGAGAATGCCGACGGGAGCGACGCCTTCACCAGTGTCAATAACAGTGACCCGTCTACGGTGATCAGCGGTGACACCAGTATCTGCTACGACTGGGACAACTCACCGCTGGAGCCGGTCACGCTGTCCTATGACGCAGTAGTCGACGCTGACGCCGAAGGAGACCTGGTGAACACGGTCGAGCACATCACCGACGATCCGTTTGCGCAACCGATCACGGTGACTGAGACGGTGACGGCAGAGCCACCGTCACTGGAGGCGGAGTTCACGGCAGAACCCGACCGTCTCTGGCCACCCAACCACAAACTGCGTGAGGTGACCGTCTCGGCCGTCGACCAGAACGGTGATCCCCTCGAAGTCACCATCCTCGACGTGACCTCATCGCAACCCGACTCTGGGATGGACCCGGAGGATGTTCCCAATGACATCGAGATCACCGGGCCCGACTCGGTCGACCTCAGGGCGGAGCGGTTCGACGAGAGCCGAATCTACACCATCGAGGTCGAGGCTACCGATGGCACCGACACCGTAACCGGAGCTGTCGAGGTGGTGGTGCCAATGCGGGCCACTCCGCCAGGACGTGGCCCTTCGACCACCACCTCTACGACGACGACATCGACGACGACCTCGACTACTACTACGACGACCGTACCCAGTGAACCAGCCTCATTCGAGGGAATCGGGGAGCTCCCGGGAAGCACTGGCTTCGAGAGCCGAGGCTTTGGTGTTTCTGGTGACGGTTCCGCCGTCACGGGGAGAAGTTGGTCGGGAAACGGCCCCGAGGCATTCCAATGGAAGGATGGTGCAATGACCGCCCTCGGTGACCTTGCCGAAGGTGGCTTCTCAAGCTCCGGCAATGACCTGTCATTAGATGGCTCCGTCGTGGTGGGCTATGGCGAGTCAGCAGAGACCGCCTCCGAGGCGTTTATCTGGAAAGACGGCACCATGACGGGTCTGGGCTTTGTAGGCGGAAGTCACCTTCAGAGCTGGGCGGACGGTGTATCGGACGATGGCTCGGTGGTCGCTGGCGCAACAAGCACTGAGAGCGGCATCGAAGCCTTCCGGTGGGACGATGGCACGATGACTCCTCTGGGTGATCTCGACGGCGGCAACGTGTCCAGTGCCGCCCGCGGTGTGTCCGGCGACGGGTCCGTCGTCGCTGGGAAGGGCACTACGGCCGAAGGGACCGCAGCGTTTCGCTGGATAGGCGGAACAATGACGAGTCTGGGAGATCTTCCTGGTGGCTCTGTCATGGCAGACGCCCGGGCCATTTCCGCAGATGGATCGGTTGTAGTCGGTTATAGCAACGGCGAGAACGGCTACGAAGCCTTTCGTTGGGAAGACGATGTAATGACCGGCCTGGGAGACCTCTCAGGCGGCAACTTCCTCAGTTTCGGCCGCGACACATCAGGCAACGGATCCGTCGTCGTGGGATACGCAACCTCGGATTCCGGTCGGGAAGCAATGATCTGGACGGAGACCGGTGGAATGCGGAGTCTGAAGGCGCTGCTCGAGGACGACCATGGTCTTGACCTGACCGGTTGGACCCTTCAGGATGCCTATGCCATCAGCCACGATGGCTCTGTCATCGTGGGCGAGGGTTCCAATCCCAACGGAGACGTCGAAGCATGGCGGGCCGTCCTGCCCTAGCTGCTACCCCCACCCAAGCGGGTAGCAGCGACGCAGAGCGTTGCTCGAGACCCGGTAGCGGGCCACAACGGGGATCCTCAACGCAGGGGCTCTAGGCCTCCGGGGAAATCGTCCGTGATCCGGGTTTGACGTCATTGGGGGTTTGGATCCTCTAGGCTCCCTGATGCGTTTGGTGCGCGCTGGTAGGGCGCGTCGAGGTCAATCATGGAGAGATGGCCATGTACGGGGCATCTCGCTGGAATGGAGAAGCTTGTGAAAAGCAGTAGTGGTGGTCGGCTCGTCCCCCTATTGGTCTTGGCGATGATCGCCGCCATATGGGCAACCCCCCTGGGGGCACAGGAGGCGCCCGAATCGACGCCCGACGAAGCGTCCGATTCGAGGGTCGAGAACCTGGAGCCGGCGACGGTTGAACGTGCCATCACCGCCGATTGGGTCAAGGACCTGGGTACTGGTGACGAGGAGCAGGTATTCCTGGTTCGTCTCAAGAAGCCCGCCGCCCCCTCGTACGAGGGCGGAATCGATGGTCTTGATCGCAGCGCCGCCGCACAGGGAGAGAAGTTCAACCCCGACTCCGCGGCCGCCCGGGAGTACACCGCGGCCATTACCGATGACCAGGATGCGGTGATCGAGAGGGCCAGCGATACCTTTGACCGCGAGCTCGAGGTCGGTTTCCGTTATACCTATGCGGCCAATGGTTTCTCGGCGATCATGACACCCGACGAGGCCCGTCAGCTCGCTGCTGACCCCGCAGTCGAGTTCATCCAGCGAAACCTGGAGCGTGAGCTCCACACCGATCATGGCCCCGAGTGGATCGGCGCCGATCAGGTCTGGGACGCGGATCCCGTTCTCGGTCTCCCCGCCGACTATCAGGGTGAGGGCATGATCATTGGTGTCATCGACACCGGTATCAACCCTTCCAACCCCTCGTTCGCCGATGTCGGTGACGATGGTTACGACCACGAGAACCCCCTCGGTGCTGGGAACTTCCTTGGGGTGTGCGATCCCGACAACGATGACCAGTTTGACCCCGACTTTCCCTGTAACGACAAGCTGATCGGTGCCTACGGTTTCCTTGACGGGGACTACCAGCCGCGACCCGATATCGTGTTGGGTGAAGCTGTCGACTACGACGGGCATGGGAGCCACACCTCCAGCACCGCCGGGGGCAACTTCGTCAACGGGGCGGAGAAGGTGTCACCGACCCGCACCGACTCTTTCGATATCAAGGGTGTTGCCCCCCACGCCAACATCATCTCCTATCTGGGATGCTGCTCCCTGGCTGGACTCACTGCGTCCATCGATCAGGCCATCGCCGACCAGGTCGATGCCATCAACTACTCCATCGGGTCCGAGGCACCTTCTCCGGACCTGTGGACCGACTTCGACGCCGCCGGATTCCTCGAGGCCCGGGCAGCGGGGATCTTCGTGGCCACCTCCAACGGCAACTCGGGTCCCGGGTTCGCCACCACCGGATCCCCCGCCGATGCCCCCTGGTTGATCTCGGTTGGTGCCAGCACCCACGACCGTGCCAATCTCAACTCGGTGATCGACATGAGTGGCGGCGACACCACACCGCCGGACGATATTGCAGGGTGGTCGGTGACCGCCGAACTGGGACCCACAGATATGGTTTACGCCGGCGACTTCGGTGATGCCCTCTGCCAGGATGCCACCGGGAATGAGTCCAACTTCGGGGGCAACATCGTGGTCTGTGACCGCGGTGTCAACGGACGTGTCGAGAAGTCGTTCAACGTGGCTGCCCAGGGTGCCGCCGGTTTCGTTCTCGCCAACGACGCCGCCAATGGTGGATCCCTTAACGGCGATGCCTATGCGGTTCCCGGTGTCCATATCACCTT
>WHTL01000103.1 GCA_009377735.1 Acidimicrobiia bacterium | reverse complement strand
CGGTAGGCCGCGGCGAGTGATCCGCCAGCCGGATGACGAGGTGGGACATCAGGTGAAGTCACGTCGAACCCGAAGGTCACCCGTCGACCGGAGACAATCGAGTCGCGGAGGTTGAGGTCGGACGGCCCCGACCGCGCACAGGGTGAGGTAGAGGCGGCCGTTGGGGGTCTGGGGGACGGAAGTCCCCCGGAGGTACCGGGGGGTCTGGGAGCCAGCCGTGTATGGGACCGGGTGTGCTGCAACGGGCGACGATCACAGATTCCTAGTCGCTGGTGGTCGTGCAGATGCCGTGGTGGCGGGCGGGAAGCGGTAGGCCGCGGCGAGTGATCCGCCAGCCAGGTCGGGACCAGGTTGGACATCAGGTGAAGCGACGTCGAACTCGAGGGTCACTCATCGACGGCAGACGGTCATCGAGTCGCGGAGGTTGAGGTCGGAAGGCCCCGACCACGCGATTCGTGGAGGTGAGGCAGCCGTAGGGGGTCCCAGATATAAGAGTCCTTTGTTTGGGAGACGGGTAGTCTTATCCTGTTCCAAAGCCGATCAAGGTGGTTTCATCCCATGGCGCTCACCCCGAGCGATGTCCAACAGAAGACCTTCGGGCCCGAACTACGGGGCTACAACATGGACGAGGTCGACGATTTTCTTGACGAGATTGTCGGCACCCTCACCGAATACGAGCGTCGTCTCGCCGCCGCATCTGACAAGGCCCGCCGCGCCGAGGTGGCGCCCGGGACTCCACCGGCCCCCACCGCAGCGGCTGCACCCGCCCCCGACGAGTCTGTTATCTCCCGCACATTGGTCACGGCGCAACAGGCCGCTGACTCCCTCCTCGAGAATGCCCAGACCGAGGCCGACTCGTTGGTGGCGCGCGCCCGCGCCGATGCCGACGACCTCAAGGCTGGAGCACAAGCGGAACGGGAACGCACAATGGGGGAGATCGACCGCCTCCGCGGATCGGTAGTCGACCTTCGCACGCGGCTTTCCTCCCTGGCATCCTCCGTTGATGAGGATCTCGTGGCCATGGAGACCGCGATCGAAGAGACCACTGGCATTGCCGCCTTCGAGACCGAAGAGGAAGTGGCGGCACCAGTATCGGAGGATGAGGAGGAAGACGAGGTTGCAGTCGGTCCCGTCGAAGACCCAGAGGAGACCATGGTGATCGACCGCGAGGAACCGGAGGAATCTGCGCCACCGGTGGAGCCCGAGCCGGAGGACACTCCAACCTCCAATCCGGACCCGTCCTCCGACGACGAGGAAGAAGCCTTCGGTGAATTCGACCCCTGGGGCGATACCACCGAACAAGAGCAAATGGACCTGGGCGTAGAAGACGAAAAACCCCGCCGCCCCTGGGAACGGTAAATCTCTTCCCCCGAGCATTCTTCAGTCGTCGCGACGTGACTGGGTCGCGAAGGTAGACCAACCTCTATCTTTGGACCGGGTGAGACGGTTACCGCGATGGCATCGAGCCTCACAGGAAGTCTGGCGACAACCAGGATCCGGGCCGGAGGCACCCATTCCGAGCCCAAACCGCGACACCCCAACCACTGGCGACAACGAGGCCAACGGGAGACCCCGAACGCGAGCACACCGAACCCGATGGCGCACCCCCAATACGACAGACAGAAACCGGGTCGCGGGGGTGAGGTCGGACGGCCGCAGCCACGCGAGAAGCGAGGCAGAGGCAGCCGTTGGGGGTCTGGGTGACGGAGTCCCCCAGAAGACGCCGCTACCTCTTCCTCAGGCTCACTGTCAGGTGACGACCTTCGATTTCTAGGGGGGTTCCGTTGGTGGGGTTCGAGTCGGCTCTGGTCATGGTGGCGAGGGTCTCGGCGCCGATTCGATCCTGGTGGGCGACGACTGCCTTGCTGAGTATCGGGTCGTCTGTCCACCAGAGGAGATCGATACGGTCCGAAACGTCCAACTCTGCGTCGCGACGGGTCTGTTGGATACGGCTCACCACATCACGCGCCAGACCTTCGGCGACTAGCGCGTCGTCGAGGATGATGTCGTATGCCACCGCGATGGGTCCGTCGGTCTCGACAACGGTGCCCTCTTTTGGTTTTCGCTCGATGGTGAGATCATCGATGCCGAGGGTTTCGCCAGCGACCTCCAGGGTTTCACCGTCGATGACGGAATCGACCATTTCGTGGTCAAGGGCCGCCACGGCGGATGCAACCTCCTTCATCTTTGGTCCGAGTCTTCGACCGAGTTTTCTGAAGTCGGGTTTTGCAGTTAGCGAGACCAGATCACTGCCGTCACCGGTCACCTCCACGCTGTGCACATTGAGCTCGTCGATGAGGAGATCGAGATGGGATTGGACGGCCTCCTCCACTCCGGGATCGCGACAGATGATCGTGGCAGTGCGGAGGGGCTGGCGCACCCTCAGATTCTGTCGCTTCCGGAGAGAATGACCCAGACGGATGATGGTGCGCACCGTCGCCATGGACTGCTCAAGCTCGGTGTCGATGACGGACTCCTGTGCGAGTGGGAAGTCGGTGAGATGGATGCTTGGTACCGCATCGGAATCGATGGCCACCACCAAATCCCGATACAGCTTCTCGGTGACGAAGGGCATTACGGGTGCCAGCACCTTGAGGAACACCGTTAGCACCTCATAGAGGGTGGCGAATGCCGCCATTTTGTCGGAGTCCTCGTCGGTGCGCACCTTCCAGAACCGTCGTCGCGACCGTCGGACATACCAATTGGTGAGATGGTCGATAAAGCCCAGCGTTGGCGTCACCACCGCAGAGAGCTCGTATTCCTCCATATGGCGGTTGACATCGGCCACCAGACTCTGCATCACGGATATGATCCATCGGTCGATCTCGGGGCGTTCTTCCACGGGTGGTGCGTCGGACAGGTCGTCGAGGGTGATCCCGTCTGCCTCGGCGTAGGTGGTGAAGAACGAGGCGGTGTTCCATAGTGGAAGCATCACTGTGCGGACGACGTTGCGAACACCTGTCGAGGTGAATCGTATGGGCTCGGCTCGCAGTAGTGGAGAATCGAGCAGATACCCGCGGAGGGCGTCGGCGCCGAACTCGTCGAGGACGTCCATCGGATCCGGATAGTTGCGCAGGCTCTTTGACATTTTCCGCCCGTCCTCGGCGAGGATCATCCCTGACACAACACAGTTTTCGAACGACACGGTGTCGAACAGAGCCGTCGCCAGGACATGAAGGGTGTAGAACCATCCCCGAGTCTGGTCGAGCCCCTCTGAGATGAACTTCGCCGGGAAGGTTGCTTCGAACCGGTCCTTGTTCTCGAAGGGATAGTGGAGCTGCCCATACGGCATCGATCCGGCGTCGAACCACACGTCGAGCACCTCGGGCACCCGTGTCATCGTCCCCTCACCGCACCGGGTGCATCCAAAGGTGATCCGATCGACCACGTCCTTGTGGAGATCGTCCGGCCGCTCTCCCGAGTGTTGTTCGAGTTCGTCGATGGAACCGACACAGATCTCGTGATCGCAGCGGTCGCATTGCCAGATGGGGATACAGGAACCCCAGAACCTGTTTCGGCTGACCGCCCAATCACGGGCGTCCGCCAACCAATTGCCGAACCTCGCCTGTCCTACCGACCTTGGCACCCAATGGATTGCCTTGTTGAGCTCGACCAGTCGTTCCGACATCGATGAGACCTCAACGAACCAGGTAGGTACAGCCTTATACATCAGGGGTGTTCCGGTGCGGTAGCAGAAAGGGTAGGAGTGGGTGGTGCGTCCGCTTTCTACCAGGGCTCCGTTCTCCTCGAGAAGCCCGATGAGGACTTCGTCGGCGTCCTTGACGTTCATCCCTGCCACCTCGGGAACCTCTTCGGTGAAGTTGCCCTGGGCGTCGACATGATCCACCAGGACTTCTACCCCGGCAGAGTGGAGGGCGGCGAAGTCGGCTTCGCCATACGCAGGTGACATGTGGACCAGACCGGTACCCTCATCGGTGACGACATCGGGTGAGGGAATCACCCGGAATGCCCCCAAGGCTCTGTTCTCCTCGTAGTAGTCGAACGCCGGTCGATACTCGGCACCGATCAGGTCGGAGCCTGAGGCGGTAGAGACGACGTGGGCGTCCTCTCCGAAGGTGGTTTCTACTAGGGCTTCGGCTACCCAACCGAAACCACCGGGGACTTCAACACGGGCGTAGGTCATAGCGGGCCCGACGGCGACACCATGGTTGGAGGGCAACGTCCAGGGGGTCGTGGTCCATAGATAGAGGTAGTCGCCGCCGGAGACGGCCCCATGATCGGAGACGACCGGGACCCTAACCACAATCGACGGGTCCTCCACGTCCCGATAGTCGAGCCCAGCCTCGAAGTTGGACAGGGGTGTTCCTGCTCCCCATGAGTATGGGAGCACTTTGACAGACTCGTAGACGAGACCTTTCTTGTAGATCTCGCTGAACACCCACCAGACACTTTCCATGAAGGTCGTGTCCATGGTTCGGTAGTCGTTCTCCATATCGACCCAGCGACCCATCCGACGAATGATCTCATCCCACTCGTCGGCGGTATCGGAGACAAGTGCTCGACACGCCTCGTTGAAGCGATCGACTCCGTATTCGATGATGTCGGCTGGTCCCGTGAGACCCAACTGTTTCTGAACCGTCATCTCCACCGGAAGGCCGTGAGTGTCCCAACCCCAGCGCCGCTCCACACGGTAACCGCGCATCGCCCAGTAGCGGGGGACAACGTCCTTCGTGGTGGATGCCAGCAGATGACCGTAATGGGGGCTGCCATTGGCGTAGGGTGGGCCGTCATAGAAGACGTACTCGTTGCTCTCGGGACGCTGCTGCACGGACTTCTCGAAGGCATCGATCTCGACCCACAGCTTGATCATCTCCCGGTCGATACCGGGGAAGTCAGGGGATGGGTCTATACGTTTGAGGTTTTTCGAACTCATGAGAACCTGATCGGATGCTGGTCATGGTATCCAACTAATCCTTGTCCAAGATCACAGGAATACACCATCGATTCTTGGGGTTCATAGGGGACTACAGCCATTTCCCGATGAGGTTGTGGTGTTTCTTTTCCTAAGACCACGGGCCTTGTTAGAGTTCCGGCCCACCAAGGAGGTATCAAAGGCATGGCGCGCGAACTTGCGGAGTCGACATTGGACAAGTTTCGTTCACGGCTCGAGGTGGAGAACAGTCGGCTCAGCGAGATTCTTGAAGAGCTCGAAGAGGAGCTCGAAACCTCGCGGATGACCGAAACCGCGGCTGAGCGCAGCCCCGACCCGGGCAACGCCGAAGCGGGCTCGATGAAGTTCGAGTACGAGAAGGAGCGTTCCCTCGGCGAGAACACCAGGGATCTCCTCAGACAGGTGGAACACGCCCAGGGCCGTCTCGACGCAGGCAAATACGGGATCTGTGAGCGCTGTGGCAAGGACATCCCCGTCGCCCGTCTTGAGGCCATCCCGTATGCCACTCTCTGTGTGGAAGACGCAGCGAGACGTTGATGCGTCGCGCCCTCCCTTGGGTGGGGCTGATGGCGCTGGTGGTTGGTCTGGATCAGCTCACCAAGCGCTGGGCAAGCACGGCGTTCCAGGACGAACCGCTCCACGTGATACCCAACGTCTTGGAATTCACCTACGGCGAGAACACCGGAGCTGCGTGGTCAATGTTCACCGATGGCGGTTCGGTGCTGGCTCTGGTCGCCACCGTCGTCGTGGTGCTCATCGTGGTTGCTCTCACCAGGGAGCGGGCAACCTTCGAGGCTGTGGCTCTCGCATTGATCGGTGGTGGTGCCGCAGGCAATCTGGTCGACCGGGTCACCCGTGGGCCCGGGTTGGCGGACGGTGCAGTCATCGACTGGATTCGTTTCACCTTCATTGACTTCCCGGTGTTCAATATCGCTGACACGTCGATCACCTTCGCCGTGGTGGTGTTGCTGGTCGGTGTGATCAGACAACCCACCTCTCAGCATGAGTCCTGAGGGTTCGACAAAGAAGGTTCCCCCAATCCTTGACGGGGAGCGTCTCGATCGGGTGGTTGCCGTCCTCGCCGGTGTGAGCCGATCCCAGGCGCGTACCCTGGTCGATGCCGAAGGTGTCCTGGTCGATGGCGAGGTGGGAACGGCCTCACAGCGCGTCCGGAGTGGGTGCGAGCTCACGATCCCATCTCCGTCCGTCGAGTCGGTTCTGGAGCCGGAGGACGTCCCCTTCGAAGTGCGTCATGAAGACGAGCACATAATCGTCGTCGACAAACCGCCAGGTGTGGTTACCCACCCGGGTGCCGGGAACCGCACCGGAACCCTGGCAGGTGGTCTACTCCACAGATTTCCCGAGATCGAAGGAGTCGGTCAGAGGGACCGATGGGGTTTGGTCCATAGACTCGACCGTGACACCTCCGGTCTTCTCCTGGTCGCCAGAACATCGGAGTCCTATCTCCATCTTGTCGATGCCATGAGACAGCGCCGGATATCGCGCCGCTATCTGGCGCTTGTCGCCGGTCGGCTGGAACTGCCCACCGGGATGATCGAGGCACCAATTGCCCGTGATCCCCGACAACCAACACGGATGCGTGTGGATGCCGAGGGCAAGGACGCGGTGACCCACTATGAGGAGGTGAGGACCGTGGATGACGACACCATGGTCGAAGTCGCCCTGGAGACCGGTCGGACCCATCAGATCAGGGTGCACATGGCCGCCATCGATCATCCGGTGATTGGGGACCGTGTCTACGGATCGGGGTCAACGGTCCGCGGGATGACTCGGCTATTTCTCCATGCCCATCACCTTGGTTTAGACCACCCCATGTGGGATGAGCGTCTGGAGATCGACTCACCCCTCCCTGGCGATCTTGCGGACCGATTGTAAGGGCGTCGACTCCCGCAACCGGCCGAGTGCTAATACCGTGGATCGGAATGGCAATGATCGACCAATGAACGCCAATCGAGGGCCAACTATGGCCGTGCCGGTTTGCTATCGCCATCCAGATCGAGAGACCTGGCTGTCGTGTAGCCGATGTGGTCGGCCTGTCTGCACTCAGTGCGTGGTCGAGGCGCCGGTTGGCCAGCGATGCCCCGAATGCATCGCCAGGGAGGGCAGACAGCGGAATATCCGACCAAATCGTCAGACCGAGTCGGGTCTCAGCGCGGCCAACGTCACCAAGGCACTGATCGCCATATCGGTCGTCGCCTACATCGTAGGATTCGTGCTGCCCGGGATGGATCGTTGGCTACTCATTCGGCTGGCACAGGCGAACGAGTTGGTGTCCGCCGGCGAGTGGTGGCGGATGTTCACCGTGTTCGCGTTGCATGGCGGTCTAACCCATCTCCTCTTCAACATGTGGGCGCTGTTCGTGCTGGGACCCCAGGTGGAGAGGGCAGCAGGTTCGCTCGGCTTTCTCACGATGTTCTTTGGTGCCGTTGGCACAGGGGGTGCAGCCGCATACCTCCTTGGAAATCCCGGCGATATTCTCGTCGGAGCATCCGGCGGCATCTTTGGGATCTTCGGAGTGTGGCTGGTCTGGTCATTCCATCGCCGCAACACGTCCTATGGCCGTGCCATGTTCGCTCAGTTCGGTGGCCTGTTGCTCATCAATGCCGCACTCCCGCTCCTCATGCCCAACATCTCCTGGCAGGGTCACCTGGGGGGCCTCATTGCCGGTCTCATCGCAGGTCAGGTGTGGGAGTCGCTCCGAGGTGCCGAATCAGCACGACTCCGGGCGGTCCCTGGTGTCGTCATCGCCATCGTCGCCGTGCTGGCGGTGACGTTGCTCTGACCTCTGGGGGCTCTGCCCCCAGACCCCCACGGCTGCCTCTGTCACCATCCTCGCGTTGTCGGGGCCGTCCGACCTCACCTCCGCGAGTCAGTCGCTGTCTGTCGTCGATGTGTGGTCGGCGGGTTCGGTGTGGTGGCGCCTGAGGTTTCCCGTCCCCTCGTGGTGGCCAGTGGTTGGGGCCTTGCAAGTCAAGGCTCATGGAGTGCCTCTGGCCTTAATACTGGTCGTGGTGAGCTCTAAGGGGCGCTTGATTTCGTCGCGCAGCGCAGTCTCGCCCAGACCACGGCGGAGCTGTGACTTTGCGCCCTGACCTGACGAGCAGACCACTAGAGTCACATACATGTGATTTCGGATGCGGTCTCCGACCTCATAGACCGAACCCGTAGTCAAGGCCCCAACCAGACCAGCAGATGCCACCGGACCCCTTCGCACATCTCCATCTCCACACCGAGTACTCGATGCTCGACGGTGCCGCCCGGATCGATGAGGTGGTTGCCATTGCAGCGGCTGATGGGCAGCCGGGGATGGGGATCACCGACCACGGTGTCCTCTACGGGGTGGTCGACTTCGTCAGGTCGGCGAATTCGGCGGGGATCAAACCCGTTGTGGGCATAGAGGCGTATTTCACCGACGGATCCCGCTTCGACCGACCAAGCCGCGATGCCAACGAACGCTTCCACCTGCTGCTCTTTGCCGAGAACGACGTCGGCTACCGAAACCTTATGAAGCTGTCGTCTCGGTCCTTCCTCGAGGGCTACTACTACAAGCCGAGAATGGATTTCGACCTTCTTGCCGAACACTCGGAGGGCATCATCGCCACCTCGGGGTGTCTCGGTGGCCTGGTTCCACAGCTTCTGGGCCCGGACGCAGGCGTGGAGGAGAACTCCAAGGCTCGCTCTCGTGACTTCGACGCTGCATTGAAGGCGGCTGGGAAGTTTCAGGACATCTTCGGCAGCGAGAATTTCTTCATCGAGGTGATGGATCACAACATCCCGGCGCAACGCCAGATAACTCCGGATCTGGTGGATATAGCAAGCCGACTCGGGGCGCCACTCCTTGCCACCAACGACGCTCACTATGCAACTGCCAGCCAGGCGAGCGCCCATGACGCCTTGCTGTGCATCCAGACAGGCGCCTTCCGTTCCGACGAGAGCCGTTTCCGTTTTCACGGTGACGACGAGTACTACGTGAAGAGTTCCGCCCAGATGCGGGCTCTCTTTCCAGAGGGCACCTACCCGGGTGCATGCGACAACACTTTGGCGATCGTCGAACGCTCCTCGGTGGAGTTCGAGTTCGGGAAGATCCTGCTCCCTACCTTCCCGGTGCCGAAGGGACACACCGAGCTGTCCTATCTGGAGGAACTGATCTTCGCCGGGGCCAGGGAGCGGTACGGTGATCCGCTCCCCGATGAGGTGCGAGAACGGATCGCCCATGAGATGGGCATCATCGACTCCATGGGCTTCCCCGCCTACTTCCTGATCGTCTGGGATTTGATTCGCTTCGCCAGGGAGAAAGGGATCCGGGTGGGTCCGGGTCGTGGTTCGGCGGCGGGTTCCATCGTCTCCTACTGTCTCGGCATCACCAATCTCGACCCTATCGAGTACGGGTTGATCTTCGAGCGTTTCCTGAACCCCGGGCGTAGGGAGATGCCCGACATCGATATGGACTTCGATGAGCGATATCGCTCCGATGTCATCCATTACGCCGCCGAGACGTACGGATCCGATCATGTCGCCCAGATAATCACTTTCTCTACCATCAAGGGGAAGCAGGCTATCCGTGACGCTGCTCGGGTGCTTGGGCATCCGTACGGGCTTGGTGATCAGGTGGCCAAGGCGATGCCTCCGGCGATCCTGGGGAAGGAGGCCACGCTGGGTCAGGTACTGCAGCCACCGCCAGACGACGCTCCCGCCGACCTTAAGGATTGGTACGCCAACGGCCAGGGCTTGCGCGATCTCTATCAGAAGGACCCTGCCGCCAAGGAGTCGGTGGATGTCGCCCTCGGTCTCGAGGGCCTGCGACGGCAGGACTCCATCCACGCCGCTGCTGTTGTCATTTCGCCCCAGCCCCTCACGGACCTCATCCCGATCCAACGCAAGGGAGAAGAAGCGGAGGTGGTCACCCAGTATGAGATGGGAGGCGTCGAGGCCCTTGGTCTTCTCAAGATGGACTTTCTCGGCCTACGCAACCTCTCCATCATCGAGAGGACCTTGGAGCTCATTGAGGACGCCGGCGAGGAGAGACCCGACATCGATCGGATACCGCTCGACGACGAGAAAACCTTCGAGCTCCTCAGGTCGGGGGAAACCATCGGTGTCTTCCAGTTGGAGGGCACGGCTATGCGCAGCCTAATTCGGAGGCTGGTACCAGATAGCTTTGAGGACATTGTCGCCCTGAACGCGCTCTATCGGCCCGGTCCGATGGGCGCTGATATGCACAACCTTTACGCCGACCGCAAGAATGGTCGGGCGGAGATCGAGCCGATACATCCCTCCGTCACTCATCTTCTCGAGGGCACCTATCAGATCATGGTGTATCAGGAGCAGGTGATGCAGGTCGCCCAGGCCATGGCCGGATACTCCATGGCAGAGGCGGACCAGCTTCGCAAGGCGATGGGTAAGAAGATCAAGTCGTTGATGGACGCCGAGAAGGAGAAGTTCGTCGCCGGATGTGTCGGCAACGGACACGCAGAGGAGGTGGGTGTCGAGCTTTTCGGACTCATTGCCCACTTCTCAGGGTATGGCTTCAACCGCTCCCATGCGGCCTGCTACGGATTTGTCGGTTACCAGACGGCATATCTCAAGGCGCATCATCCCGCCGAGTACCTCGCCGCAATCCTCACCGCCACCAAGAAGGACAAGGACCGCACGGCCCTCTACCTCAATGAGTGTCGCAATATGGGGATCGAGGTTTTGGTACCCGATGTAAACGAGTCCGATATGGACTTCACGGTTGCCGATGGACGTATCCGCTTTGGACTTTCGGCGATCCGCAACGTGGGGGAGGGGGTGGTAGGGATGATTGTGGGAGCGCGCAAGGCCGGAGGCCCCTTCACCTCATTCCAGGATTTCGCCGACCGGGTCGACCCACTCGCACTAAACAAGAGGACGGTCGAATCTCTGATCAAGGCGGGAGCGTTCGATGCTCTAGGTCAAACTCGGAAGGGCCTCTTTCTCGCCTTCGAGTCGATTCTCGACGCAACCCTGGAGCGTCGCCGCAACGAGGACATGGGTCAGTTCTCATTGTTCGGCGAAGACCAGAGTGCTGGTCTCGAGGTTGGTCGGGTGCCCATTACCGACGACGAGTGGTCCCAGAAGGTGCGTCTCTCGTTCGAAAAGGAGATGTTGGGTCGATACATCTCCGATCATCCCCTCCTCCGGGCTCGCAACTCCATGCGGAGTGCCACGACGGTGTCCATCGCCGAGCTCCCCGACCTGTCGGACCGGGCACCGGTCACGATCGGGGGGCTGGTGTCCACCATCACGCGCAAGTGGACGCGCAACGGTGACCCAATGGTGTTCTTCGAGTTGGAAGACCTGAACGGATCCGTCGAGGTCCTCATGTTCAAGAACACCGTGGGCGAATACGGGATGAACATCGTCGAGGACAACATCGTGGTGGTGTCGGGACATCTTGACCACCGTGGGGACCAGGTAAAGGTCCGCTCCCGCACCGTGGAGGAGCTTGCCCTGAGCGATGACGAGACCGTCCGGGTGCTGGTACCGGCGGCAAGGCTATCCCCCGAGACTGTAAAGCGCCTCAAGGCGATATTGTCCAACCATCCGGGTGCCACACCGGTCCAACTCCACCTCAGCAACGGCACAGGCCACAAGATCCTGCAGCTCTCAGATGACCACCGTGTGGAACCCCGCTCCGCCCTATTCGCCGAACTAAAAGAGCTCCTGGGCCAACGGGCAGTGGG
>WHTL01000087.1 GCA_009377735.1 Acidimicrobiia bacterium | reverse complement strand
GCCTACCCCGTTCTGCGCGTCGAATCTCGCTCCATCGCGTCAAAAATCCGCGCAGAACAGCAGCCTGAGGTTGCCTACCCCGTTCTGCGCGTCGAATCTCGCTCCATCGCGTCAAAAATCCGCGCAGAACAGCAGCCTGAGGTTGCCTACCCCGTTCTGCGCGTCGAATCTCGCTCCATCGCGTCAAAAATCCGCGCAGAACAGAAGCCTGGGGTTGCCTACCCGTTCTGCGCGTGGAATCTCGCTCCATCGCGTCAAAAATCCGCGCAGAACGATGGTCCACCGGTCCCCAACACGCCATCACCGAGACCGGTGCACCTCCCTTAGATGAAGACGGCGTCCCTTTGGGCTACCAGGTTTCGGTGGAGGGTGTCGTTGCCACTCCGGTCTGCGGCCTCGAGACGCAACTCCCAGCAGCGTTGGCAGTACCGATCCACCATGATCCCCCGTTCGGTGGCATCGAGAGCCGCCTGGTATCCACCACGGTCGATCTCGGAGCGGGCCAGGTCGTGAACAGCACGATGGAGACGAGTGCCCAATGACGTCATCACACCCTCTGTGGTGACCCAGAGCCACTCATCAGATGTCTGATAGGGAGATCCCGAGATAAGACCCACTGCTGCGCTGAGATGAGCTATTCGCTCGGGGGAGTCACCGCTCGCATCGGCGGCGGAGAGCATCTGGTCGAAACGATCGAGGTCACTCCCGAGGTTGACCCGGTAGCTGCCCTGTGTGGCAGGGGGGACCACCTCCGTCCCCAAGGTCTTCCGGGCATCGGACGCCAGCTGCTGTAGTGCGGGCCGCCTTTTGGCCGGGTCATCGTCCGGCCACAGTATGGAGAGGATCCGGCCAGTCGAAAGACCTGCGGGGTTTCGGGCCAGGAGAGCGATCAGCTCGATCGTCTGTCGCCGTCTGAACACGGCGGTCCGTCCTTCCCTGACCACTTGAACTGGACCGAGGAGCCTGAGTTCGACGGAGGCGGGTTCGGGATGGGTGATCTCCGGTACGAGGCCCACCTCTTCGGATTCACCCTCGATACCGTCGACAACAAGGACTCCCGGCATCGTGGGGATGTCCAGCATGCCGGAATCGCGCACCACCCAGGACCACTGATCGGCAGCGGCCGACGTTTCCCAGCCGACCAAGGCCGAAACACCGCGGTCCCTTCCAGCCCTGAGTACCGCTGATGTGAGTAGCGACTGCTGTTCGGCTGGTGCATCCGGAGCGAACACAACGGTCAGGTCGACGGTGGTGCCTGCGGAGCGGGCCGATAACGCCGAGGTGACATCGCTTGCCCGATCCGAGAGGATCTCGATGGCATCGGCTACAGACTCCGTGGGTGCGACGCCAGGAGGTCCACCATCACCAACCCACACCACCTCCACCCCGGCTCTTTCCGACAGGATCATGGCGAGGCGTGCCATCACAGGGACGGTGTGCCTTTGGGAGCCCATCACCGAAACCACGGGCGCCGCCTCCAGATTGGTCCATACCGCCTGACCGGCTTCGGAACAACCGAGACCCAGGAGGCCCGGCAATCGGCGTTCTCCCGACTGACCATGAGTGGCATCCAACTCGGTGGTCGGAAGATCCCATCCGCCAGCCACGCGTGATCTCGTCCATCCCGCCGGAACCCGATCTCCGGCGCCGTCAACGACCACCCGAGTGCGCAGGGGATCACAGATCACGGCGAGCGGGATGGGCACGTCATCGAACTCCTCGAGAGCGGCACCAACCGCCCAATGACCGAGGTCCCCTCGGTTATCGACATCGTCCACTGACCGGGTTTCACCCGCCGCCGTCCGAAAGCGACGACGCTCCCGCAACCAGGCAGAGAGGAGCGCGGCTCCAGCGGCACCGGCGCCCGTTGCCGCTGCCGCACCCGGCAGCAGGTCGGCACCCGGTGAGGCCGCGGTCGCCCCGGCTGCCAGAATCTCTTCCTCCTCGGTGACCCACAGTGCCGACCCGGAGTCGACCGATACCTGCGGGGCCCAGTCCGGGACGGGCTCGCTCACCGCCAACCACTCCTCGGAGACCGACTCCCCTGGCGCCGACCACCATCCACTCGAGGCCGACGGCCCGTCGAGGGGTTCGGGCACCGCATTGCCTGGATCGTCCTCGACATCCTGTTCGGCCGCCTTGCGAGTCTCTCCATCGCCACCCTCGCCACCCTCGGGTTGTTCCACGACGCGATCGGGCCGATCGGGATCGAGAGGGTTGACAACCTCATCTCCATCCCCGCCGTTCTCGTCCTGGGGCGAAGGCGGGTCGGGCACGGGCTGTGATTTGGGCGGTTCCTTCGCTCCTTCGGAGGACGGCTGGTCGGGTTGACCGAGATCGGGGCCCGGTATCACATTCTTGGTCGGCTCTTTCTCCGGTTCCTCCTCACCTTTCGGTTCCTCCGGTTGTGGGACGTCCGGCTTCTCGGGTTCCTGAGGTTTTTCGACGTCGGGTTCCCTCGCCACCATTTCGGTGTCATCTCGGACCAGGGCGTCGTCACCCAGAGCGGGGAGTTCCAGCTTTTGCTCCGGGTAGATGAGGTCGGGGTCTTCCGGTGGCAGTAGGTTGTCGAGGTTGCCCTCCACCACCTTCTGCCAATACTCGGCAATCTCGGCATTGCTCGCCTCGCGTCCCAGGTGCTCCTCCAGATACTCCTCCGCGAGATCCCACTGATTGTCGCCCTTCTCCACAGTGATCTCGATGGTCTTGTCAGGATCCCTGCGTGTTCTTGCCTGCTCCTCCGCCCCGTCCCTTGACCCGACGTCGGCAACCGAGGTGCTTTCTACGGTGCGGTCGGCCGGGACCAGCAAGGACCAACCCGGTAGGATCCGATCGGTGTGGGGGTTGATGACGACTCCGTCATCAACCACCCTGCCCACGTTCATGGCACGAACCTGACGCCACTCCAACCCATCGCCGAGATGTTGTTCGGCCAGCGACCACCACGAGTCACCGCTGGATGCCCGAACCGTCGTCATCTCGTCATGTGCCGAAGCATCCGGGTTCTGCAGGGTCCCCTGTGTCTGCGCATCGAGATCGAGCACGACAGCGGCGGGATCCTCGAAGTCGAAGATGTCGGAGGGTGATGTACCTCCCGGACTGAGGACCGAGACGGCGATGGTCCAGGCAATGACATGTTTGGCTAATCCCTGGGCGATACCCGGCACGCCCAGAATCGGACGAGCGGCGCGACCCTTGAGGATCGCCCAACCCTCAACCAGGAAGGAGACCGCGATCTGCACCCATGCCACCCATACGATGACCGCAAGTGCCTTGATCACGACGGTTCGGTCGACCCCAATCTGCAGAGACTGCCACACCTCCCCCCAATCCGGCATTGATCTGGGGAGCGGCCAGCCCACTTGGGTAACCAACAGGTAGGGGACTCCAACGAGTAGAAGGGCAGTGACTATTAGACCGCCGAGAACCCTACCGATCCTACGTACCACCAAGTGCCCCCACTATGGCTCCGATCTCTCGGCGCGGGCTGTGCCTTCGGCGGTGAATCCGCCCACGGTCGCGGTTCCACGACACTCGATACCACCTGCCATCACCACAGCCGAGCCGAACTGCGCCGCAGCCGCTGGCCCTGCACTGGCGTCGATCTTGACCTCTCCCACCGCCAGCGCCTCTTCATCGATCTGGGCCGCACAGGCGCGGGCGGCGTTGTCCGCCTGGTTGAGCGCCTGGGAAACGTCGTCGTAGCGGAAGGCGATCTCGAGGAAGGCGAAGGCGAGCACGATCAGAGCCGGGACCAGTAGTGCCCCCCATACCGACATCGAACCACGATCGTTCACGGAGTCGACCTCTTCTCCTCGATCACCTCGACCGCGGTTGCCTCCAGGACCTTGGACCCCCCAAAGAAGCCGAGATCTGAGAAGGAAACGGTGCAGGTGACCGTAACGCTCACCGTTCCACCCGGGGTCATCCCGCCAACGCTGGGCGAGACCTGCCCCCCACCGGCACAAACCAGGCCGGAAACTTCGATGCTTCGATGTCCGGTGGCGACCGCGGCGCCCGAAGCGGCGCTGGGATCACGTTCCAGGGTGGCAGCGCGGGCTGCCTGATGAGCAGCGTTACGCACCTCCAACTGGGCGGCGCCGACCCGTGCCACCACGGCAGCGAAGAGAATCGCCACGACAAACATCGGGGCGACGACGGCAGCCTCGACGGCCATGGAACCTCGCTCCCTCTGGACGAGACCCATCATGGCGGGTCCGGCTGACGCTCCTTGGGCCCAAACTCAACCGCGCTCACCAAGGTGGGCGCACCGGGAAAGAGAGATGGCACGTTGCCAGTCACCTCGATCCGCACCTGATCTCCCGGTTGGGAGCCGGAGGCACCGACACCTCCCGAGAATGCACCGAGCTGGTTTGCGACGGACTGCGCCCGGGTTGCTCCGGCTCCCGGCGTGCCATCGAGCGCCTGGGCGACATCAACCCCGCGGGCTGCTCCGAGCGCGGCCGCGTGGTAACCGTTGAAGAGAACAATGGCCTGAAGAATCATCATGAACAAGAGCATGACAACGGGTAGCAGAATCGCCACCTCCAGGGCGGCCATGCCGTCCTCTGTTTTGGCTGGTGTCCCCCTCACGAGCTAGCGCTCTCCAGCGCAATTACGGTCGCATGTTTCGGCGAGCCAGGGGCGTCGCTCGCAAGGACGCAGGACGACGGCGCACCCACGGGCGGTGCGTCTAGGACGAGGACGAAGTGAGCGGCGTCAACTGGCCGCTGAAACGTCAGCGTGATTGCGGTGGCGGGCACTTAGCGTCAGGGGTTGAGGCCGTCTACCTCGCCCTTGAACCTGTTCGCCATGGCGGCAATGGCGCCCACGATCACGAGCGCGGCGGCGACCAGCCCCGCGATGATTATCACCGTCGACATGCCCCCGTCCTCACCGCGGTCATCATCGAGATGAAGGACCGACCAGTCTCTTGTCCTGACGATCTCGGCGAAGCTGCTCGCCATCATCAGCATTTCCGTGCCTAGGGTGTTCATAGCACCCCTCCTTTCGGGTGTCTTCTCGAAATGGGTCACACCTAGAAACCTGCTCCACGTAAGGATACCGAACTGCCCAACGTTGAGAGGGCGCCGTAAATCAGATACACCATGATGGAGAACACCATGAGAGTTACCGGTACTTGTCGTTTCAAGACCGATTCCTCTGCGGCAGATTCCAATTCGGAATGAAGTCGTGAGCGGAGGGTCTCGGCACGAGTAGCTATTGAATCGCGGATCAGGGCACCGGAGCCACCGGCCAGCCGTGCTGCCGCGGCAACCCCGTGAAGATCTGGATCATCCAGCTCGGACCCCAGGTGATCGAAGGCATCCCAAGGAGATTGTCCGATACGGGCAGCACGTGACAAGGCGACCCTCAGTTCCCTGAACAGCCAGCCATCACCGGCGTTGGCCGCCGCCATGAGGGCGGTCTCCAAACCCGTTCCAGCCGACATCATCATCACCGTCAGGTCAAGAAACGCAGACAGTTGATAGCGGAGTTCGGTGCGACGACGTACCGCCCTCGTGTTGAGCTGCAGATCAGGTATCACCCACCCGAGAACTCCCCCACCTAGACCAAGACCCACGACCAGGTACCAGGGGAGTGCGAATCCCATCACTATGAGGATGACACCGGCTCCGAGGAACACGAGAAGCAGGAGAAGGGCAGAGCTGACCTTCTCTGCCCCATACTGCTGCGGTGTCTTGTCGATGAGACGCAGTCTCTTCAACAACGTCTCCGATTGGGTGTCGACGACTCCTCGACCCAGCCGCACCCAGAAGGAGTCAGATTCCTCTTCGCCCAAAACGAGACCGGTGTCCACCTCGGCGACACTGACACCACGACGGTCGATGGCGTCGAGAAGAACGCTCATAGGGATCGGTTCGGGTCGCATGGCCCGAACCAGCATCCAGGCGCCAGCGCCAAAAATGGCACCCACAGCAGCCACGACGACGAAGGAGAGCATCAGTGGTCAGCCACCTGTCTCCTCTTGAAGCGGGAGGGGAGGCTGAGACGGGACATCCTCACATAGAGGAACATCGAGAAGAAGTACAGGGAGAAAGCGAGCAGAAGCCACATTTGCCCGATGAAGGTGTCATATGCGAGCCGGTACATCGGCTGCCAGGCGGTCACACCCACGGCCACGCCGATGGTGAGCATCACGACGATGCGACCGGTGAGCCGCAGACGGGCTTGCTGCACCTCGATCCTGCGTCGCATCGACGCCTCGGCGCGGAGGGTGGAGGAGAGGGTGTTGCAGAGGGCGCTGAGGTCCCTCGCCTCGGAACGGACGGCGTGGCCAAGGGCGAAAACGACCTGGTCACCCAGGGGGTGATCCAGTTCCTCACCGAGGCGGTCTAGCGCTTCGATGAGTGAAAGATGGTTGGCTCGGTAGGCGAACCTGCGGAGTTCGTCGCCTATGGCCTCCGGTGGCGCCGACGCCGCTGCGACCAACGCCTGCTCCAGACCCGAGGCACCACCGATGAGGTCGCGGATGGTGTCTACCCACGTGGCGATCCCGTCGATCCTCTCGATCTCGGCGGCATCACCGGCGTTAGGACCGAACACGGCGGGGACGGTGATGGTCAGTATTGCCAGGCAAATGGCGGCGATCGGCCACGCGGTGGCTAGATACGTGAGGATGCCCACGGCAGCTGCCGCGATCAGCGTGGGACGTCCCACAGTGAACTTGGACGATCGAGGTCGGGATTTGGTGGTTGCTTCCCCAGTTCGGGTCGGGAGCACCGAGACACCAAGCATGGAGAGGATAAGGAGCCAGAGACCGAACCCGAAGAAGAGCGACAGCACGATGACCACCACTGTGTCGCTCACAAGACACCAGTCCTTGCCATGTCGAAACCGACCCGTCGCAGCTTCTCACTGAGAGAACTGCTCACCCCGGCGGCGGGAGCGGGAACCGCCGAGTTGTTCGGGCCGGGAACCCACACCTCATTGGTGGCCACCAGGTCGCCCTCACCCGAAAGCACCTCCCGTACCGAGGTGATGGTCCGCTTGGGCTCCCTATCGGTGGTGTACCCGACGTGGATGATGAGATCGACGGCCGATGGAATCCAACGGAATGCCGTCTCCTCCTCCACACCCGCCTCGGACATGTAGAGGATCATCCGTTCGATGGCGTGGGAAGAGGAATCGGCGTGGATGGAGCACATCGAGCCTTCGTTCCCCTGGGACATGGCCCGCACCATCTCCACCACTTCTTTCCCCCTGACCTCGCCAACGACGACGCGGTTGGGATTCTGGCGGAGTGAGGCCCGAAGACAGTAGGACATGTCGATGGCGCCCCTGCCTTCGGTGTTGGCAGATCGGGTCTCGTAGGTCACCAGATCGGGGTGTCGCTCCGGGAAACGGTCGAGACCGAGCTCGAGGTTGTCCTCGATGGTGATGATTCGCTCGGTGGGTGTGATCTCGTTGAGGAGACACCGAAGGAGCGTGGTCTTCCCTGCGTTCGTAGCACCGGCAACTACCAGGGTGAGTCGGGCCTCCACCACGGCTCGGAGGAAGTCACCCATGAGGGAGTCGAACATCTCCACCTCCTCGAGATGCTTCACCTGATTCAGACCGAAGTCGTGACAGCGGATGGAAATCATCGGCCGGTCGGTGATGCCCTGTACGGCGTTGAGCCTCGACCCGTCCGGCAACTGCACGTCGACCGACGGGTTGGCGTCATCCCAGCGTCGCTCGGAGCGACCCACCCGGCGCGCCGCCGAGGAGATCATGTCCACCAGTGCCCTGTCATTTGGAGCCACTGCCGGAACTTTGGTCTTGGTCCCGTCGCTGTAGACGACATGAACGTTGTCGCACCCGTTGATGTGGATGTTGGAGATGCGGGGGTCATCGATCAGCGCCTGGATCCTCCCCAGACCGTAGATGCGGTTGAAGACCTCGCTGGAGAGCTCGACCTCCTCCTCGCGTGTCATGGGATGGAGTCCTCGCTCCAGGCTCCGCTCGGCTAGACGCCGGATCTTGTCCTGGATGAGGGCTTGCGCTATCTGGCGCTCGTCCTCGCTGGCGACATCCCGACCCGACGCCTGGATCTGGGTGATCTTCTCGGTCACCTCATCGCCAACCTCGAGTTGGAGGCGATCGACGAGTTTCTGGTCAACGGCCATCAAGACGCCTCCACACCGGTGGTTGATTCCTCTTCGTCGGCGTTCTCCCCGAGTTGGGGTTCTCCCGCCGAGTCCCGCCCTTCCGGAAGCTCCTCGTCGGGTTCCGACCGGAAGGAGGGTGCTGGATCGGACTCGGGAAGCGTGGTTGCGAGATGGTCGGCGATGGTTCGCAAGGACCTCACGAGGGGTGCCCGGCGGAGGGTCTTCTCCGATCCCAGCCCGGCCAGCGCACGGGCCCCTTTGGCGTCATCGGCGACCACGCCCAACACGTCAACTCCGAGATCCTCTCTGATGATGCTGGGGCCGTACGGTTTGTCGCCGACAAGGAGGAGACCGGCGTTGGTGCGATCGCGGAACTGACGGACCCACCACGCCCCGAGCCGGATATCTTCCAATTCCGGGCTGGTAAGGAGCGTGACGATGTCGGCCCGACGAATCAGGCCAAGCGCCGGGGAGGTCATTGAAATACGACCGACGTCGGCGAGAATCGTCATCGGCGATGCTGCCGCCCACTCCCCGAGCCGGGTTCCGTAGCTACCGAGCAGACTGGTGGCCTGTTGCGGTGTCTCCGCCCCCACCACCACCGGAAGACCACCAGGTAGGGGTTGGGCGTGTGATAGCACGTCGGCTTCGCCATCCGCACCATGTCGAACGGCACCGGTGAGGGATACCAGTCCGGGTCGGATCGGCATTCCATATCTGGCAGGGATGACGGCGCCGTGCGGATCGACCTCGAGGACAACCGGTCGTTGTCTCCACACTGCGCCAAGGCCAATGGTCGTCGTGGTGACACCGGGTGCACCGGTGGCAGAGGCGACCACGACGAGGCTCATGACGGTGGCGCTCCAACCAGGATCAGCTTGACCTCCTCGGCGGCCGCGATCAGGTTCGCCTCATTGGGGTTCTCGGTTCTCAGGGTGACCAGCCACTGGTTGGAGCCATCCTCGATCCGTTCCACACCGATCACCTCCACGCTTTCGGCAGCCACCTCGGGCGAAAGGACGTTGTCGACCTCAACCACCGACACCACCCGAACGAACTGACCTGCCCTCAGATCGGTGTTGGGGTAACCACCCGCAGCCACCACCACTCCCACCACCGATTCGCCCGGAACCACCGCGGTCCTCCCATCCATGACCGACGGTGGTAGGAGTTGGCCGGTGACCAGTTCCATCGAGGCGCGCGAGCCGATGACCTGATCGGCCTCGCTCTGGGGGATTACGGCCAACACGTCATCGGTCCCGATGTAAGAGATGGCGAGATCGCTGGCCTCGATGATCTCACCAGGCGCTATATCGCTAGCGGCAACCAACACCGGGCTACGGGTGACCGAAGAGGAGTACCAGAGAACAGCAATTAGAGCGGCGCCTGCCATCACAATTATCGCCAAGATCAGCTGTGGGACCTTGACCTTTCGCTTCTTAGGCGAATCGGGAGAGAGCCGGAGCTGTTCGTCCCGCTCGGATTCTGTGATCGTCATCGTGAGGTTCTCTCCAATGGACCGGGATACTGAACTTCGGGGACACCCCTGATGGACGATCCCCCGCTTTCCTACCCCACACAAGGATAGAGTAACCGCCGTACTGTGACGAAGAGACCCCACTCATCACAAGAGCGCTACAACGACCACACACGCCATGGACGCCAGCACAAGCGAAGGACCAAGGGGAAGGGTGCTCTCCATGGTGAGGAGGCGTTTCGCCAGCCCCGTCAGGGCTATCGCGCCGTGCAGGAGCCACCCCGCGGCAACAGCAACCAGTCCTCCGAAGGGTCCCATAACGGTGCTCACTCCCAATCCGAGCAAAGCCGCTAGCCGAACATCACCACCGCCGATAGCCCCCGACGAGAGCACCCGCATCACCAGGAGCGCCACAAATGCGCTGAGACCACCGATGATCCCGTCTCGGGAGGGCGTCCATCCGTGATCCGTGACGAGGATCGTCACCATCATGGCGGCGAGGGTGAAACCGATCCCCACGTAGATGACGCGGCGCGGCATGAGCCGGGTCCGGATATCTCCATCGGCGAGCCACATCGAGAAAACCGACCAGACGAGCAACCACACCATCTCATCGCGGTCGCGGTACACCACCACGACCCCGATCAGGGCAAGCAGCGCCAAACCTCGCCAGGTGTAGAGAAGACCTTTCGTGTACCCCGGTGGGTCTTTCATCACCCCCGCACCCTATCGGAGGCCGCCACCGTCTTGTCTCCACGGTGGTCGAGGGTGTGGAAACGTGCCCTGAGCGCGCATTTCCACAACGTCGACCACTCCACAGCCCGGGCGTCTGGTCGACGGTGTGAAAACGTGCCCTGAGCGCGGATTACCGGTACTTCGACCACCCCCCGCCGGGATGTCTGGTCGACGGTGTGGAAACGTACCCTGAGCGCGCATCATCACAACGTCGACCGCTCCGCCCCTACACCTCGGATACTGGTGCTCCTAGGATCCTGCTGTCAGCCCTCGTTGTCCGTCTCGCTCCCTTGTGCTCCTTCGAGACCTGAGATCTCTGATAGTCGTTCGGCGGCCTCTTGCTCATCGATTCCCTCAAAGTCGTAGGCATACTGATCGCCGTCGTTGCCGACCTCGATCCAGACCGACGTTTGACCGGCCTCCAAGAGACCGACATTCTGAAGCGGCACGGCCTTGCCCAGGTTGGAAAACTCCTTATCCGTCCAACCGACCAACGTTGCCTCCGAAACGGCAGGACCATAACCTACGATCGATGCAACATTGCTCCCGCCCGTGTCTGTAGAGAACGGACCCATCACACCCACCTCCGGGAACCGCAGCCCATCCACGGATACTCCTCCACGAATCTGTCCGTGGTGACGACGGTCACGTCACGAAAGACGACTTCGCCCACCAGTTTCTGAAGAGCGCCGAACTGCTCGTCGACCTCGACTACCGGCAGCTGACGCTCCGCGGCTGGATTTGCCTCCCACTCCTTCACGAAATGTTGGGTCGCCGCCTCTGCCGAATCGGGTCCCATCTCCCAGCCATTGGCCCGACGCCATTCACCCAAACCCCCAGGAGTCCATTCGCCATCCTGGCTCTCGGGTTTCTGCAATGGTGCAACCTCCTGACCGTCAACCGTGATCCCGACCTCGGGAAGATCGCTCCTGATCGCATCCGTCACCAAGGCTAGAGCGCGGTCCCGGGGTGATCCGTCGTAAAGTTCGAGGATCTCCTGGTATCCCCGAATCGCCGCATCTGATCCGCCCCAATGGTCGGCGGAGCGGACGGCGACCGGACTCCATTGGTCGTCGAACACCAACATTGTGGAGAATGGGCTCGCCGGATACCCACGAACCGAGTCATCCATCTCTTCAAACGGTCCCCTGGCTGCCATCGCCAAGAAGTATGTCCTCCCTACCAGGGCATCGCCATAGCCTTTACCTGGAAATGCCGCGACAACTTGATCGCCACGGCGTACCTGGGGAGTCTCGTGACTGGCACCCCCCCAACGGTAGGCCTCGGTTGTCAGCAGGACAGATCGCACCTCCAATTCCCATTCGGACCAATAGTCGTATTCTTCCCACGGGGTGACGGCAACAATATCCGCTTCAACGACCACGCTGACATCGTTCAAGAAAATAGAAGGATCGCCTACATCTTGAGATGGGTCGGATGCCACTGAGATCAGATCACAGGCTGCAAGGAGCAGGGCGATTGAGAATAGAAGAGTTCTTCCCTGAGAACCTCGTGCATTACGCATCCTCATGTCTTTCCCTTCAGTAGTCTATTAACGCACGAACCCTATCCACCCCCACCACGACGCGGCCCCCGTCCTGGTTGAACATGTTGTTCATCACATACACTCTGACCTGAATCCCACCATTCGAGGCGTGCACATACCGATGTGATGCGACGACGGTGAGAATGCTCGGGCAGAGTTCACACAGACAGGGTCTCTTGTGGGAACATCGAGGGCACCATGGCACGCATCCGCCTCCAGTTGAGTCTTCTCCTCGTTGTGGTGAGCCTGGTCGTGTCCGGTTGTGGGATGAGCGAGGGGGAAGCCTCCGACTTCACATATCAAGGGCTGCCTGTGATGGACCTGGGCCCCTCTCTGGGACAGTTCGAGACCCGGTTCCAGGACCTGGTGAAAGATGACAGGGGTCTGCTCACGGATGGCTCGGGGTGTTTCCTCAGTACCCTCTCCGGTGCAGCCACCGAGGAAGTGGTGTGTGGGCCTGTCGTCTTCCCCGGCGGTAGCCTCGACCGGGTGTGGGTGCGCTATCCCGCAGCCTACGAACCGGTGAATGCCGAGGGTTTCGGTGGGGAGGATGTGGTGGGCCATCGCCTAACTCCTACCGAGGACCCGCCGACGGTTGGGACGGCGCTCGGACCCTCCGAGAAGCTGGGCAGTGTCGACGGCACGATCGAGGACCCCGACACTCTGGGTACGCTGACATCGGTTCCCTCCTATGAGACCATGGGTCGCTCCTTCTCAGAGACACTCTCGGAGAGCCCCGCCCCGATGGAGTCGATGAACGCCAGCGTTGCGTTTCCGAGAACGAGCATCAGATTGACGGCCACCGGCTCCGCTGAGGGATACCGACTCGATGGCGAGCCACGGGTAGCACCCGACGGCGCCGAGTTTCTCTTCGTCCAGTTGGAGGCTTCAGGGAACCCCGGCAGTCTTGTTTCCCGAATTGAGATGGCCGACCAAGAACCGCGCACCTTCG
>WHTL01000313.1 GCA_009377735.1 Acidimicrobiia bacterium | reverse complement strand
CAGCCCGGCGATTCCGACCGATGCGACATCGCCCCCGGGGGTGGCGAGGCCATACCCATGCAGGTTGGTGTTGTACTCGCCCCAGGTCAGACCGGGCTCGGCCCACGCCACACGCCGGCCGGGGTCGACGGTGAGTCCCTTCATCATCGAGAGGTCGATGACGACACCGTCGTCCACGGTGCCGTGGCCAGCCGTGCTGTGCCCGCCGCCGCGAATCGCAAGCGGCAATTCTGCATCCTGGGTAACCGCGACCACCTGCTGCACGTCGGCAGCGTCACGAGGTTGGACGATCAGTGCGGGACGCCGATCGACGGCTGCATTCCACACCTCACGGGCCGCGTCGTACCCCTCGTCGCCGGGCAGCAGGACCTGCCCGCGCACTCCGGACTGGAGAGCGCTCATCTTATGCCCGGACAGCCGACTAGATGTCATATCTCGTTCGATCGCCACGATTGGCTCTCCTTTTGACGCGGCTCACGCCGTAGATCCTAGGTACCAGAACATTGTGTGGTGCGGCGTTACAGGTTCGCCATCCCAGATATCTGGGTTTCATTGCCGACAAGGGACGATCGCTCGCCAATGGTTGCGCAGGCCGTGATTCGAGATCCAGCTACTCGTCGTCGTCAGTCCTACGGCGCGTCGACGATCTCGCCGGAACACCAGCGACACGTCACCATCCGATGGACGATCCGGATCAGTCTCAGCTCTTGCTCGAAATGGGTCAGCTACGACATTCGCGAATCCTTCACCCCACCCCCTTCTGTCGCGACAAACCCAGAAATCTGGGATGGACTACATCGCATCACGGCCGCATCGTTGTAATGAGAAACCCGACCAGAGGAGACGATCGATGCCATCCGCCGATGCACGATCACCGGCAGACACCCCTGAGAAGCTCCACATGATCATCCGAGACGCCATCAACGGAACCGACCTGGACGCCTTCTGCGACGCACACGAGGACGACGCCTCCGTAGTCTTGCCGCCTGACGGCGCAACCGCCCACGGGCATGACGAAATCCGGGCGGCGATCGTGCCGCTGCTAGCCCTCGGGCCAGAGATGGAAACAGAGGTGGTGAAGAAGCTGGAGACCGATGGGCTCGCCCTTACTCATGGTCTCTGGCGCCTGGCCGTGACCGAACACGGCAGCCGGAGCGAGCACCGCGGGGTGGGCACGATGGTATCCCGTCAGCAACCCGACGGAACATGGCGGATCGTGCTCGACGACCCACTGAGCGGAGTGTGAGCCGGCACCGAGGGTGCACCGACGTGAGAAGGAGCCGACGGAGCCAAGCGAAGGAGTTACACGAATGACGATCACCGTCCGCAAGACACGTGTTCAACTATCACGCACCACTCGCCAGTGGTGGCTGACCGGACACATCATTGTGTCCGTGGGGCTCCTCGGTGATTCCGCCGGCTTTCTCGCGGTCGCCATCCGCAGTGTGACGGCGACCGACGCCGGATTCTCAGATGCCAGTTGGCAACTACTCGACATGTTCGCGTTTGTCTTCGGAATCCCGCTCAGTGCATTGGCCCTGATCACAGGGCTAGTGCTCGGGTGGAGCTCCAGATGGGGGGTGCTTCGATATCCGTGGGTCATCACCAAACTCGGGCTGATTCTTTCGGTGATGCTGGTCGGGACATTCGTGCTGCCCGGATCCGACGCCTTACAACAGGGAGGTCCAGGGTTGGAGACCCGCTTGATCGCTGGTGCCGCTTGGGACGTTGCCGCGTTGGCGACTGCCACCGGCCTCGCGGTGTTCAAGCCAGGCGGCATCCGCCCGTCCGTTAAGGCTGACGTCGGCAGCCATCGGGGGGGAGGACAGGCCCCGTGATCTCGCTTAGACGATGGACCGGGCAGGATGCGGAAAGTCCTGGATGGGAAAGACAGACCGCGCGAGTGGCCCGGCAGCTTGCAGCTCGCGGTCGTCCTCCGGAACACCAAAGAATGGAGCATTAGATGCGAGAACTGATCGTTGACTTCATCGCCTCGCTGGACGGCTATGCGTCCGCCGAAGGCTGGCCCGGGTGGTGGGGTCTGGAAGGTCCAGAGTATCCAAATCACTTTCGAAAGGAAGATCAATGACCACATCTCACCCACTGCACGTGCTCGTCACCGGAGCTACCGGCAAGCAAGGCGGAGCCGTGGCCAGAGAAATGTTGTCCCACGGTCACCGGGTTCGCGCCTTGACCCGCGATCCCGCATCGGAAGCCGCCAGGGCACTGGCAGATCTGGGCGCCGAAACGGTTCGTGGCGATTTCGGAGACGCCGAATCCTTGAGAGCCGCAGCCACCGGCGTCGACGTCGTTTTCGCAATGAGCTCGTTCTGGGAAACCGGCACTGACGACGAGACCCGGCATGGCATTGCACTGATCGACGCGGTAGCCGACACCGGAATCGAGCACTTCGTGTTCACCTCGGTCGCCAGCGCCGACCAAAACACCGGCGTTCCGCATTTCGACAGCAAGTACCGGATCGAACGCCATCTGGTCGGCTCTGGACTACCGCATACGATCCTCCGTCCGGCATATTTCATGGAGAACGTCCCCATATTCAGCGGTGACGGCCTCGCCCACGGGAAGTACACCATTGCCCTTTCACCGGATCGGCCCCTCCAGCAGATCACGGTCGGCGACATCGGCAAGTTCGCACTTCACGTCATGGAGAACCGCGGAGATTTCATCGGAAGCGCCATCGACATCGCAGGCGACGAACTCACCGGAAACGAGGTCGCACAGATCATCAGCACGGTGACCGGAGTACCCGTGGAGTACGAGCAAATGCCGATCGACGCTATCCGGGCTTTCAGTCACGACGTCGCGCTGATGTTCGAGTTCTTCGAGAACGTCGGCATGAAAGCCGACATCAGCACCCTACGCGCCAGGTACCCCCAAGTCGGATGGACCCGATTCGAGGACTGGGCGACATCGTACGACTGGGACAGTCTCATCCATCCGTAGTGTTGCCGGGTATGTCAGACGAGCAACGGATCCGTGCCACCTATGACCAAGTCGCCCACAAGTATCACCGCGAGCTGGGTGCCGAACTCGACGGCAAGCCATTGGATCGCGCCCTCCTCGACGCCGTCGCGGAACTGTGTCAAGACGAGCCCCTGGTCGATCTGGGATGTGGTCCCGGGCACGTGACCGCATATCTCGCCGAACGACACACCGGCGTGACCGGCATCGACCTCTCACCGGAGATGATTCGCATCGCCCGAATCGAGAATCCAGGAGTCGAGTTTCGGGTTGAATCGATGCTTGACCTGTCTGCCGGAGATGCATCGTGGGGCGGCATCATCGCCTTCTACTCCATCATCCATCTCACCCCGAGACAACGGGTGCAAGCCATCCAGGAGATGTCACGGGTACTACAACCCAGCGGCTGGTTGCTTCTCTCCTTTCACATCAACGATGAAGACTTCAAGGCTGGTGATGTCAACCATCTCACCGAATGGTTCGGTCACGATGTCGACATCGATGGATACTTCATCGACCCAGACGAGATCACCAAACATATGGATGAGGCGGGCATGAGCGTCGTGGCGTCCACAATCAGGCAACCAAATCCCGACGTCGAGTACCCGAGTCGCCGGTGCTATCTCCTGGGTCAGAAGAAGTGACATCCCTGGTCGAGACCCGACGCCTCGCCCTTCGCCGGACCGGTGCCACCCTCATCGACTAGCTATGGATCCTGCTGTATCTCTTTGTCCTGGTGGTCACCAAGGGAACGCAAACGGTCATTGCTTGACACTGCCTCCTTGGGGTCGTTGCGACCTCGTGGTGGTCGTGGTGGGCGACGTGGGGATGGTTGCGGGGCGGCGTCGCTGTCATCGGGTTGGTCGTCGAGGGGGATGCGGAGTCGGATCTCGACGTTCCAGCCGGCGACGCGAACCTCGTCGATAACCAGGCGTAGGAGCTTTTGGCGTTGATCGAAGTCGAGGCTGTCGAGGGAGGCGGAGGCTCGTTCAGCGAAGTCGCCGATGCGTTGAAGGAGTCGGTTGTCCGTGGCCAGGGCGGTGCGTTGGTCGGCGAGGGATCGGCGCTGTTCGTCGATGCTGGAGCGACGGGTGTCGAGTTCTTTGGCTCGGCGTTGCATGTCGGTGAGCTCGATGAGCCCGGCCTGGTAGAGGTCGACGAGACGGCGGCGTTCGGCTTGGGTGGCGTCGGCCCTGCGGTCGAGGAGGGACAGTTGGGCGGCGAGGAGGTCGTCGTCGGGTGCGGGGGCGCGGGTGGCGACGGCGTGTTCGCCGGCGACGAGCACCTCCGGGCGTAGGAGCGCGGCCCGGACTTGCTCGAACACGAACGCGTCGGGTTCGTCGGCGCGGATGTTGCGCTCGGGGCAGCGCCGGTCCTGGCCGCCGGCCCGGAGCGGGTCGTGGTTGCGGCAGTAGTAGTAGCGGTGGATGGTGCCGTTGCGGCCGCGCATCTTGTGACAGCTGACCCCGACTTTGCAGGTGCCGCAGCGGACGAGGCTGCGTAGCAGCCAGGCACCGGGCTCGGCGTTGCGGGGACTCCACTTCGAGTTGTCCCGGCTGACTCGGCTGGCCGCCTCGAAGAT
>WHTL01000371.1 GCA_009377735.1 Acidimicrobiia bacterium | reverse complement strand
TGAAGGAACATCGGTGTGACTACCGCCACCATCGAGTTCCATCAGGGGCCCCGTGGCCTTTTTTAGGGACCAGCACGGTGATTCCCGACATCGCACGGACCGCCCTCTGGGAAACGAAGGCTGCTGCTTGGAACGAAAACGATAGTGAGCGGTTCTTCGTCCAGGAGACCGGTGAGACCGATCGTACGGAGCAGAGCATCGAAACCTTGGACAAGGTGAGAGACGAGCTAGAGGAATTCGTCTCCAATGTCCGCTCTGGTGGCACACCGGAGACGGGTGGACCGGAGGCACTCGAGGCCACCGCTGTGCTCGAAGGCATCGTCGAGAGTTCCACCACCGGCAAGATCGTTGACCTAGACGAGGTCCGCTCCCGGGAATAGGATCCTGTCCATCCAGCGTGTCCAGTTCAGGGCGACCACCCGAGACCTTCCTAGGCCTTGTTGCGGTACAACCACATGGTGAGTGGTGCGAACACGACAACGAGGGCGACCGAGGCTACCAATACCCAGACGATCTCTTCGGAGCTCGGCGTGCCCCTCATCAGACCACGCACTGCCGTAACAAGATGACTGACGGGATTGATGTCGACGAATCTACGGAGCCAGCCGGGCATGGTATCGGGATCGACGAAGATGTTACTGGCGAAAGTGACGGGGAACAGGACCAGCATGCCAGCATTCATGACGGAGCTCGGCGTTCGAACTATGAGGGCGAGGGTCGTCCAGATCCAGGACAGGGCGAAGGAGAACACGAGGACCAATACCACTGCCGAGAGCACACCACCCACTCCGGCCTCGGGGCGATAGCCCAGCGCCAGACCCAGAGCCATTACTACGGTCGTTGCGATGAGATATCGCCCCACGTCCCCGATCAGGGCACCGACGATGGGTGCCGGTCGCCAGATGGGCAGGGAACGGAAGCGATCGAATACCCCGGTGGTGACATCGGTGTTGAGTCCCACCCCGGCGTAGATGGTGACCAGGACAACCGTCATCACCAGCGTACCGGGGAGTAGGAACTGCAAATAGTCACCGGTGGAACCGGCGAGGGCGCCACCGAACAGGTAGGTGAACATCAACGTGAAGACGACTGGCAGCCCGATGACATCACCCAACTGCTCGGGTACGTGCTTGATCTTCACCATCGCTCGCCATCCGAAGGCCAGCGTCGCGATCAGGGCGCTGGCTCGGGGTGGTCGGATCCCATCGGAGAGGGCCGTCCCGAGGATGGGACCGGCGGGACCCGTCAGCTCACCTGTCGTGCTCATGCGATCTCCTTTTTGTTGGTGCCGCGGTCATCATCGGCAGAATGCCCGGTTAGGGCGAGAAACACCTCGTCCAGACTGGGCTGAGCGAGCGAGAGCTGCTCGATTTCGATCCCGGCCCGATGCAGCTCCGAGAACACAGCTGTGATCCTCCCCGGATCGGAAACGGAGGCGGACAATGCGGCAGGGTCGGATCCGAGTTGTACGGGAGCCTCGAGTATTCGGATTAGGACCTCAAGGGCCCGCTGGCGTTGTTTGGCGTCACCCAACTGGATCTGCAGGACGCTGGAGCCGACCGAGGACTTGAGCTCGCCCGGGGTTCCCTCTGCGATAACTCTCCCATGGTCGATCACTGCGATGCGATCGGCCAGGTGGTCGGCCTCATCGAGGTACTGGGTGGTGAGCAACACGGTCGCACCCTCGGCAACCAGGGCCTTGACGATATCCCAGACCTGGTTGCGACTGCGGGGGTCGAGTCCGGTGGTGGGCTCGTCGAGAAATATCAGCTCGGGGGTGACGACGATGCTGGCGGCGATGTCGAGCCGACGGCGCATGCCCCCCGAGAATGTCTTCACCAGGCGCCCCGCCGCATCGGCCAGACCGAAGGCGCCGAGGAGCCCGTCCGCCCGGTCCCTGGCCTGGGCTCCCGAGTGTCCCAGCAACCGCGCCAGGAGAACCAGATTCTCCCGGGCGGTCAGCTCGGCGTCGACCGAGGCGAACTGCCCGGTGAGACTGACCCGGCTCCGCACGGCGTCCGCCTCGTCCACCACGTCGTGACCCAGGACCTGGACCACGCCCTCGTCGGGGCGGAGCAGGGTGGCGAGAATGCGGATGGTCGTGGTCTTGCCAGCGCCGTTGGGTCCGAGAAACCCGTAAACACCCCCACCGGGGACTACCAGATCTAAGCCGTCGACGGCGCGGGTGGTCCCGAAGACCTTGACAAGCCCATGGGCTTCGATAGTGGGATTCGCAGCTGAATTCATCCTGTCTTCCTTGTCTCGGCTGGAGAAGTCTTTGAAAGTCGCTTGCTTTTAGCAGTCACTGTCATATTAAGGCTACCGACTCCTAAAAGCAAGTGACTCTCATCTGGAAGGAACTCCCTGATCCTTGTGGGTATAATCTGCCACCAATGGCAAACCAGGACATCGGGCTCCGAGAGCGCAAGAGAATGGCCGCCATCTGGCGTATCCAGGAGATAGCCCTAGACCTCTTTGACGAGTATGGATTCGAGAACGTCACCGTCGAGCAGATCGCCGCAGCGGCCGAGGTGTCGCCCAGTTCGGTTTACCGTTATTTCGGTGGAAAGCAACAGATCGTGCTCCAGGACGAGTTCGAGGTGGAGCTCATCGACGCGGTCGAGGAGCAACTGCAATTCCACCCGCCTGTGGAGGCGGTGCGACGGGCCATTTCGGGAATCATGACCGAGTTCTTCGACCGCGACGAGGGTGTGTCGAGACGACGGACTCGGTACACACTCGAGGAACCAGCGCTCCGCGCCGCCGAACTGAAACAAACCGATGAGTTCGCCCAGGTGGTGGCACAGGCGCTAGCCCGAGCATCTGACCGCGAGGAGGTAGGCCTTGAGGACCGGGTCATCTCCTCAGCCATTGTGTGGGCACTCATGGCAGCCGTACGTCATTGGCACGAGAACGGCTATCGCAGTTCTCTTCGCGACGCTATGGAGCGCGCCCTCACCATGGTCGAGAGGGGTCTGGGGTAGGCGTCTCCACCAGTCATGGGAATAGGCCGCCGAGTTGACCGGAATCGGATCGGAGAGCACTAGATCTAGAAAGATGTGGGCGTTTGAGTTATGACCGTGAGCGGCTCTTAAAGCCCTATATCCCACGGCGCGCCGTCCCACCGCTCGGCTACAAGATGACACCGCCCGCCGAGACGAGAACCCGTCGGGCAATCTTGAGCCACATGTGATCGAGCGAGACCAATAGGATGCGGTTTGGACCCAAAGACGAGGAGATAGCCGTGAGCATCGAGAATCTGCTGTCCGAAGAACGTTCCTTCCCGCCCGACGAGAGCTTCGTCTCCCAGGCCAACGCCCAACCGGGCATCCACGAGGAGGCATCCACCGACCCGGCCGCCTACTGGCTGCAACAGGCAAAAAACCGTCTCACCTGGGAGACGGAGCCCACGGTCGCACTCGATGACTCGAATGCTCCCTTCTTCAAGTGGTTCACCGATGGTGAGCTCAACGTGTCGGTCAACTGTCTCGACCGTCATCTCACCGACCACGGTGACCAGATCGCCTACCACTGGATTGGCGAGCCGGGCGACACGAAG
>WHTL01000077.1 GCA_009377735.1 Acidimicrobiia bacterium | reverse complement strand
GAAGAGTGTCGCCTTATCGATTGCCCTCACGGTGGCACCACCCTCGCGAACAAACTGCTTGCTCACGTCCTCGATGGCCACCTTGGCGGTCACCGTGAGATTGGCGCTTTCACTCTCAAGTTGCTCTGTGATCTCGGTCCTCTCCTTCGCGAGGTGGTCACGTTCGCCTTGGGTTGGGCAGAATCACGTTGTTCACGGGTGCCATGTCAGAGGCACCAGGAGGGCGATCCAAGGCATCCCTCGCTAGCGACCGAGCAGCACGTCAATCTTGGGACCCTCGGCGGCACCACGTTTTGGATCCTCGACCTGGAGCCCGGGGGGCGAGACTGGGCAATCGGCAATGTCGTCATAGTTGGTTAACGTGTTGTACGCGCCTCCGCAAGCGGCCTCGACGCCGTCACGAGAGAGAAGCCAGTTGACATAAACCCGAGCGGCATTCGGATTCGCCGCTTCAGACGCCAAGGCTCCGTAGAACACCAGGCCCCATTCTGGGTTCTCGATATATGCGAAGTCCACAGGGGCTCCGGCATCGCGCAACTCCCACGAGTGTTCGGCTTGGCCCCAGGCATTCATGGCAGCAGCACCAGCGGCGACTTCTTGCACGGCTGTCGCTGAGCTGTCGTAGAAGGCGATCTCTCCAGAGGCCACCAACTCGCCGATAGCGATGAGGAAGTCGTCCCCACAGGCCTCCCGAACGATCGCCCACGAGTCCCATCCTCCGCCTGGACCAGGGACAGCAAGGAGTATCGTCTCCTCATAGTCGGCTGCAACTTTGTCCAACGTACAAATATCGACGGGCGGTGCGGCTACAAGATCGGAGTTGTAGGTCCACACAAACGGTCCTGAAAACAGCCCAAGGTGTTTGTCGAACACAAACTCCTCTTGTAAGACCGCCACATTGGGTACCACGTCTGGCGAGATGTCGACGAACCAGTTCGGGTTCTGCAACATCAGCTCTGCTGACGCGGGCTTGATGACGTCGGCGCTCGGTGCTCCCGCTTCCCGTTCTGACGAGAATCGGTCCCGGATATCCGAGGACGGGATCCGAACCAGCGTCACGCTGATATCGGGATACGCTTCGTTGAAGGCGGCGATCTCGCCGTCGTTCAAACGGGGAAAGGTTGCCGTGTAGAGAACGAGCTCGCCTTCTTCACGGGCCGCCTCCTCTACTGCGGTCCAATCTTCTCCTGCGACCGGCCCCGTCGTATCCGATGCGCCGGTTGTGGTGGACGGCGCTGCGGCGGTCGTCTCGCCCCCATCACCATCGGTGGTCGTGCTCCCTCCGGCGCCGCCGCCGCAAGCTGCAACGAGCAGGGCGACTGCAACGGCGAGTACAACTGGCCGGACAAGGGATATTGGTGATTTGTGCTCTCGACGTACGTATTTCATTTCAGAAAGTCCTCCTCAAGCTCTCTCGAGACATCTCGTCGATACGGGCGATTCGGTGTCGCCCTCGGTCAGGCACCTCCTCTCGGGAGTTCGGCGTCAACTCCGGAGCGCAGGCCAAAGACCGCTGTGGCCGTGCCTCCGAAGACCCAAGCGGCCTCGACTTCGGTAAGGCGAATCTCCTCATACTTTGCCAGCTCGACACGGACGTTCTCGGGCGTGTCGGTTCCAAACAGCACACGGTCTGGACCCAATGCATTGATCATGGCCCTCACCTCGGTGGCTTTGCACCAGGACGGCTCCAAATAGATGTTGTCGCACTGCTTGGCCACGGCGATCGCCGACCCGGGGCTTGCCGAAGCACCGGCGTGGGCAAGGACGATCGGGGTATCAGGGAATTGTCTTGCGCGCTCCAGAAGATGGGTGGGGTCTGCGAACGGCATGCCGGGACCGGTGTGCACCATGACGACTATCCCTAGTGCTGCAGCCGTCTCGAAAACAACAAGCGCATCATCGCTCACGGGATGAACTGCGTGTCCTAGGGTATGCAGCTTTACCCCGACGAACCCAAGGTCGTCAACGCAGCGTCGGATCTCCGCCTGGTATTTAGCGTGGTCCATATGCGGATTAACACTGGCCAGACCTAACACTCTGCTTCCGATCGAATCCCCTAGTGCGGCGATCTCGTTGTGGACCTGAACCGCATCTGGCGCACCCGGGAAAGGCTGGACAATTGCCTTCTCGATTCCGTTCCCGTCCATGGCGTGGACAACTTGATCGCGCGTCACCGTCCGACCGAAGACCCGGCACGAACCCAGGTGGAAATGAGAGTCAACAATCACAACCGCATGCCTTGCGTTCCTTTGTGTGTTCAGTATTATGAACTAAGGTTCAGAATTGTGCATATTACGGTCCCTGATGAGGGCATGTCAAGGGGAAGTTTGCCGAGCGGACACGTGAAACTCTTCAGGATTCGGTTAGTTGAGAAAGAAACAGAAATGGAGTGGCAACAATGACTGCAGGACCAACAGTTATCCACGACGACACCGCTTTGCCCTCGGTCCCTACCGTCACGGCGGTTTCTCGCGCAGTTCGGATACTCGAAGCAGTCGCTGCCGCAGACACACCGTTGACCGCTGGACGCATCGCACGCGAACTCAGCCTTCCGAGAAGCACAACTCTCGGCCTCTGCGTGACCCTCGCCGAGACCGGGCTCCTCCAACGAGACCCAGCGGGGCTCTATCACCTCGGTCGCGGACTGATGAACCTGTCCCACCAGTACCTTCGGAAACTGGATGTCATTGAAGAGTTCCAGAACGCTTGCAGAGAATTGGGTGTGCTGACAACGGAGACGATGCTGGTCGCAGTCCGTGACGGCCGATACATCACCTCCGTCGCGAAACGGCCCGGCTCGAGCGTGTTCGGACTCGAGATCTCCGTTGGGCGTCCCGTTCCAGCCCACGCCACCGCCATGGGCAAGGCAATGCTTGCCTCCTTGACTGACGATGAGCTCGCCTCGCTCTACGAAGATAGACCGTTCGAGAAGCTGACAGAGAACACCATCGACAATTTCAGAACGCTGCTCGACGAGCTCGCATTAGTACGTACCGACGGATACGCGGTGGACGACGAGGAGACCACACCAGGGTTGATGTGCGTCGGAGCCCCCGTGCTGATGTCCCGGCCGATGTCGGAGCCGACCGCTGTAGCCGCCGTCGCAGTCGCGCTCGTTAAATCGGCAAACAATGACGAGACGGTGGCCAGTGCCGCCGAGGGAGTACGCGCCGTCGCCGACGTCGTCTCCGAGCGTCTTCCATGAGCACCATGCCAACGCAAGAATAATGAACGTCTCCCTCTACGAGCCGGTCAGAGACCTGGATTGCTACCGGATTCGCAGCCCCGCCAGCATGGCCGATACCGAACGATCGGCGGCCATTCGAAACTCGGCTCATTCCTGGGACACTCGAGGATCGATCCGAGCATAATCCCCGGTCAGAGGCTAGATCTGCCAGGACTATTTCCTGCTTGCAAAGCAGGTGTTCTGCCGAACTGAGCTACAGCCCCTAGTCTCAACTGATTGTACCCGGTCCTGGGGACGACGCCCATACGTGAGGATTCCTCGGTCGGAACGTGAGGCACGCTGGACACATCAGCCTCATACCATCGATTTTCAGGAACAATTGTGTCGATCGCAAACCCCATCCGGGTTGTCAAACGATTCCATCCGTTCCAGGACCTTGCCAGAAGTTCACTGGTGACGTCGATCTCGAGGCGCACGTACTCACTCCATCCGATCTGCCCAGAGCGCCGCATCACACTGGATCTGAGATCTGGCTCGGTCCGAGCTTGCACCCCATGCCCCGGGTCGTTGCCAGCCCGTTCGAGACGAGCGCACCGGGTCGGGTCAGTATGGCAGTGGTCGACCCCACCCCGAACCGGTCTCGGGTCCGACGGCGTCGCTACGGTGACGTCGGCTCGGCCCCGACGTCTCGCATATGTCTCGCGTGAGCCGGCCTCCTTCGCCCGTGACAGCCGGCTCCTGATCGACGCGGGCAACCGCCTGGTCGAAATCACAACGCTTGTCGGCCAAACACAGCGGATGATCACACGGGTCCCGGTCGACATGCACACAGAACGGCGGCTATCGCTCTTCGCGACATGGTTGGGCGCTGCGTAGCGATCGCGGATATGATTCCCTACGCGAGTGCGGGACGGATGACAGGCAAACCCGACAACAATCGTCGGTGGGATCTTACGCAATGAGGTGTTGCCAAACAGGGATCCAAGGGCTAGTATCTGACAGTATGAAGCGAACAGGCCGGTAAGCCCGCTCACTTCATCACCTTCCCCGAGCCCATCCGACGAGCCGCATGAACCAACCACCTCACACAAAGCTCTCGATAAGCACCGTTGAGGAGCGGTCCGAATATTTGGGTGTTGCTATCGAGACCAATGATAGGAGGCAGGCACGAAGCTGCGGGGCGGCTGAGAACGAGAGGCATGGCCACATCACGTTCCGAGTGTGCGACATCGAAAGCTGGATCGTTACCCAATGCTTCGGAGTTGCGCCACAGGACACATGGAACCCTCCCCCACCATTACGCCACGAGAGGGGTCGCTTGTGACGGACTCAACAACATCGACGCCGGATCGCCCGAACCACAGAGCCGCATATTCCATCAGAGAAACCTGCAACCTCCTCGGCGTGTCCCGCTCGACCCTCTACCGACTCATGGACGGTAAGAGGTTGCGATGCGTACATATCGGGCGCCGTGTCTTGATCCCCGCTGGCGAAATCGAGCGGCTCCTCTCGTCTCCGACTAAGCGACGCCAGTCGTAGCAACACCAACGCCGGGTCCCAAACGCGTTATTGCCATCGACACCGTAGTGAATGACTACATGGGGAAGCAGAGGTACAGGATCTCGCCCGACAAGCGGACGGAGACCAAACGCCGCCTACGACAAGTTGGGATGTCCTCTCGTTCTTGGCACTCGTACCCACTTGGCAGGCCGTATCAGAAATTTTGTGTCAGGGACGGCAACCCGATCCCTTCAAGCTTCGACCGTCATGCCACGATCCACACAAGTTAGCAATGTTAGGTATCGCCGTCCTAGCGCGGTTCAAGGACTGATGCTCGCTTGCATCCTTGTACTCTTCATCAACCAAAAGAGCGATGGCTCTTGAGTCGTAAAGAAGACCACGCGACTACCTGCCGCTCGACCGTCATTCCGAGATCTCCTGCCCAAACGCTTCGCGCGGTCGAGGAAACTCTCATCATCGGTGTGTTCGACCATCCCGTGGGTTCTTTGATCTGCCCGTGTCGAGGCTCGAGATGTCATGTGCCTCCCTAATATGCATCTTGCTCGTGACCGTTCGCTGGTCTCCTTCTTCGCGACCTACGGCGCCTCCCTTCGGCGCTGCTGGCATCGGGGCGCGCTGTTCTGCGAGCGGTTTGCCCTTGCATGGTGTTGTGTTCTTGGCACTCAATCGCGGTGACAGCGGCCACCTCTAGCCGGGTCGGAGTACACGATTGTTGGCGGATTGGCACCCCAATTGGCACCCCATCCTGGATGCGAGTTGACCGAGAGTTGGCGAAACCCCCGCCTGAGCGGGGGTTTCATTGGTGGGCGTTGACGGATTCGAACCGCCGACCCCTTCCTTGTAAGGGAAGTGCTCTAACCAGGCTGAGCTAAACGCCCCAGCCCGCAATTGTACGGGCTGGAGTCGATGGCGCCTAGCCGATGTGATGATTGGCCCTCAAGAAACAGCGGAGACTGCCGTTGATAATCGGGTATGGAACACGCCCGGGCACAACTCGACTCCGCCGCGCTCGCAGACCTCCTCGAGCTGGTGTGGCGCGGTCGGGTGGCCCAGGCGCTTCTCGATGATGGGGCTGCCCCAGAACGTCGTTTCGGACTTGCCGAGACGATGGACAGAGGGGTCGAGGCTCGGGAGCGGGTACTCGAACTGTGGCACCCCATCATCGTCCAGATGCTCGACAACAAAAATCCCATCGACAATCTGATCGCCTACCAACATGCCGCCACCGCCTTGATCGAGTTGATGGCGACATACGAACCGGACCAGTCGTCCCGTCCCTTGGTCGACCGGGTGTGGGACACCGTCATCGCCGCGATCCCGGGGAAGATCACACCTAGCGACGAACCGGCCCATCTGCCGAGCACACCTCGGCTTCGGCGATGCCGAGCCCATCGGAGCTAGTCCCTCTTCTAGGACGCTAAACCCAGTGGTACCCGTCTTTTGCGGGAATCTGGTCTGCCTCGCTCGGACCACTGCTTCCGGCGTCATACGCGTGTGGCTTTTCGGTCAGATCCAGGATCGCATCGACGATCCTCCATGCCTCCTCCACCTCGTCGTAGCGGACGAATAGAGTCTGGTCACCGAGAAGGACGTCAGCCAGCAGCGTCTCGTATGCAGGTGGCAACTCGGCAAAGGAATCCTTGTACCGGTACCCGAGGGAGCCGGTGACCAGGTCATAACCCTCGCCCGGCGCCTTCATCTGGAATCGAAGATCGAAACCCTCGTTGGGTTGGAGAATGATGTGAAGAATGTTGGGTTCTGTCCGGTGCTCCACGTCGTCAGAGAAGAGCGCCACCGGTGGACCATGGAAGACGATCGTGACCTTGGTGAGCCTCTCTTCCAGGCGCTTCCCGGCTCGTATATAAAAGGGCACCCCCTGCCATCTCCAGTTGTCGATCTCCAACCGAAGTGCGGCGTACGTCTCGGTTACGGAATCTGGTGGAATGTTCGACTCCTCGAGATACCCCACCTCCCCATCGGCCGCCCGATATTGACCCCGGACGACATCATTCGGTTTGAGTTCGGAGATTGCCCGTAGGACCTTGACCTTCTCGTCACGGATGGATGCCTCGTCGAGACGAACCGGGGAATCCATCGCCACGATGGTGAGCACCTGGAGCAGGTGGTTCTGGATGACATCACGGATCATCCCAGCACCGTCGAAATACTTACCGCGGCTACCTATCCCGATGTCCTCCTCGAAGGTGATCTGCACCGACTCGATACCCATCCGGTTCCACGAAGTCTCGAAAATCGGGTTGCCGAACCGAAGGGCCATGAGGTTCTGGACGGTCTCTTTGGCGAGATAGTGGTCGATTCGGTAGATCTGATCCTCATCGAACCATTCGAACAGGACCTGGTTGAGTCTGTTGGCGCTTGCCAAATCGTCGCCAAATGGCTTCTCGATGACGACCTTCGTCTCCCCCGGTCCCGAGGACAGTCCCGAGTCCCCCAGACCCTGGATGGTGTCGTCGAAGACATGTGGCGGGATGGCAAGATAGAACACGCGGTTGCCGGTGAGACCCGAGGCAGTCTCGATGGAGCGGATGCGCTCGGCGAGGACTTCGAAACCGTCGCCAATGGCCTGATAGTGAAGGAACTCTTTGCACCATGGCCCAGAACCCGACATCCCCTCCTCTCTGAGGGACCCGGCGATCGACGCCCGGTACTGTTCGTCGGTCATCTCCGTGGTTGCCACAGCAAGGACCTCGATCTTGTCGATGAAATTGCGAGCCGAGAGCAGCTCATAGAGAGCAGGGAGCAGCTTGCGGTGGGCGAGATCCCCGGACCCCCCAAAGATGATCACGAGATGAGGCTCGACATCCGCCGTCAGCGCCTCGACCTGCGCCAACCGGGTGCTTTCTTCGCGGTCCTGGCCGACGGTCGTCATTTCGTCACTCCGATCAGAGGGGTGAGATCCCCCGCGTCGACACCCAGCGCGAGCACCCTCCTATCCCGCTTCTGCAACGCCTCCAGATCCCCAGCGGCCTGGGCCCCGATGATCTGTCCGAATGTGGTATCGGTCTCTGGAACGGGGAGGTCGTCGGAGGGGAAATCGACGAGTTGGAGGAAGACCCCGTTGTTACGACCGCCTTTGTGGAGCTGCCCGGTCGAATGGAGAAAGCGGGGTCCGTAACCGAAGGTGGTGGCCACCCCGTACTTCTCGCCCACGATTCGACGGAACTCAGCCACCACCCCGTCTATCTCGGGGCTGGGGGCCAGATAGGCCTGGACTGCGAGGTAGTCACCCGGCTTGAGACGGTCGAGAATCCTAATGAGTTGCTCGGACGCCTCTTGTGTGCCGAGCGTTACCTTTTCGGTGGCCACCTCTTCGGGTCCCCTCTCCATGAACTCCCTGGCGAGTTCCTTGGCCAGCTCGACATCGGGCTGGTTGAAGGGATGTATTCCCATCACCTCACCGGCCACGGCGGTTGCCACCTCGGCCCGGAGCATCTCCCCGGCGAGATCGTACGGAGACGAGAGCGTGAGCACGGTCCCGGGATACCCCACGGGCATGTCGAGTTCCTCATCACCGAGTCGATACCCCACGAACATACGATCTTGCCCGTAGACCTCAAGATCAGGTTCGTTGGCCACCGGGACGATTCCCAGACCATCCTTGCCCAGACTCTCGGCGACCAACTGCTCCATCCAGGCGGGGAAGGCACTGAGACCCGGGGAGGTCCTTAGGGTGAGTTTGTCCGTCCCCCTGCGCCCCTGGGCGCCCCAGGCGAGACCCAGCCCCACCAATGGATCGTCCGCAGCCCGCCTCCCCGAGGTGTCGGCAAGCTCGGCGGCAGAATCCAACAGCTTGTTGAGGTCTATCCCCATGAGAGCGGCCGGTACCAGCCCAAAGGGAGTCAGAGCCGAATAACGTCCACCGACGTCGGGTGGCGCCAATACGACCTGACGAAACCCTCTTTCCTCGCCGAGATCCACCAGTGGTGTTCCTGGGTCGGTAACGGCGATGAAGCGGGAGCCGTTGCCACCGGTCATTTCCCAGAAATGACGCATGAAGGAGAGAGTCTCAAGTGTGGTGCCCGACTTGGAACTGATCACGAACCAGGAGCTCTCGGCATCGATCTTCTCCGTGATGGACCTGACCGCATCCGGATGGGTCGAGTCGAGTATCTCGACGGTGGGATAACCGGGCTGGGACCCGAACACCTCGGAGAACGTCTCCGGCGCCAGGCTGGACCCACCCATCCCGCACACCACGACATCGACGACCGCCTCGTCCTTGGCTGCCCTTCCCAGGGCGGTGAGTTCGTCAAGGCGGGGGCGCATCGTCTCATGGAGATGGAGCCAGCCGAGTCTGTCGGCCAGTTCGGGCACCACCCGGTCGTCGTACCAAACCGTGGGATCGGCGTGCCAGAGCCGCTCGACATTCGCCTCGACATCCCATCGTATGGCGCTGGTGTCGAAGTCCGGTGCATTGCTCAATTCTGGGTATGCTGCCATCCCCCGAGTATGGCAAACCCGGAGAAAGAAAAAATCGGGAACGGAATCGAAACCGAGAGCGTCTAATCATTGAAGGCGTTGCACACACCGCTCCGAGTCGTGGTTTCGGGGGAAGTCCCTCGGACGGAACGTCCGCTTTCATCGCCGGGTCTGCGAATTTCTCTCCCTCGCAGACCCGGCATCGCTCATCTCAGGGGTTCGTGGTACACCCATCCTTTGCATCAGGGTGCTTACCCTGTGGGTCTGAGCACGAACGAGGAGTCACATGCAGATTGGGATGGTCGGCTTGGGGAGGATGGGCGCCAACATGGCGCGTCGTCTCCACCGAGATGAACACGAAGTCGTCGGCTATGACGTCGTCGCTGAGACAGTCGATGCGCTCGCCGCCGATGACATCATCACGGGGGCTCGTTCCCTTCGAGACCTCGTTTCCTCCATGGACACCCCCCGATCCATCTGGATGATGGTCCCGGTCCATTTCGTCCCTTCGACCGTAGACGAGTTGGCTCCCCTCCTAGAGACCGGTGACGTCATCATCGACGGCGGCAACAGCTTCTACCAGGACGACATCGACATCTCGAGACAACTCGCGGATGGTGGGATCCACTACCTCGATGCAGGAGTGTCCGGCGGAGTGTGGGGTCTGGAGAACGGATACTCGCTCATGATCGGGGGCGACGAGGAACCTGTTAATCGTCTGGCACCGATCTTTTCGTCGCTCGCTCCGGGGCTCGATGCGGCCCCGCGTACCCCCGGACGGACGGGAGACCCAGCCCCAGAGGAGGAGGGTTGGTTGCACTGTGGTCCCAGCGGTGCCGGTCACTTCGTGAAGATGGTTCACAACGGCATCGAATACGGCATCATGGCCGCCATCTCGGAAGGTTTTGCCATCCTGGAGCGGGCCGACGTGGGGACCGTGGAGCGTGAGCTGGACGCCGAAACCACCCCATTGCGAAACCCGGAGTACTACCAGTTCGACTTCGACCTCGCCAGTGTTGCCGAGGTTTGGCGTCGGGGGACTGTGATCAGGTCCTGGCTCATCGATCTCGCCGCGGCTGCCCTTCAGTCCGATGGTGAGTTGGAAGGATACGAGGGGTTCGTGTCCGACTCCGGCGAGGGGCGTTGGACCGTGAACACCGCGGTACACGAGGGTGTGCCGGCGAGCGTGATCGCCGCCGCCCTCTATCAACGTTTCAGTTCGAGGGACCAGGGTGACTTCGGCGACAAGCTGCTGTCGGCGTTGCGTGAGCAGTTTGGGGGGCACTCGGAGAAGTCGGAATAGGACGGTAGACAACCTATTAGCCCCAAGCCGTGCCAGACTTTCCAGTTATGGGAAGATTCTTTAGATGGCTCGGAGCGGTTCTGTCCTTGGGTGGCGCCGCCGTTTTCGGGGCACGGACCCTCGGTGACAAGCGCGACAGTATCGACGACGATGACGAGATAGACCTCGTCGCCACCCTCGCCACGAGGCATCTCCGATCGGTCTCGGAGAGTTTCATGGGTGGGACGATCACCGTGATGGCAGGAATAGCCAATCTCGACCTTCGGCAGGCCGCAGCGGGTCCGACCGGAGCAGAGTTGGCGATCGGAGGGTTCGGAGGAGTAGTACGTCTGACCATCCCCAGTCACTGGCACACCATTGCCCGGTCCGAAGGCTGGATGAGCTCTGTCCTTGATCAAAGTCAGCCAGCGGAGGATCCCGACGCCCCGGTTTTACGTGTCCGTTCTACACTCCGGGCGGGTCGTCTCATCATCGAATCCCTCCCCCAGCTCCGGGCCGTCTCCTAGCGGAAACCCGAGAAGCCGTCCCCCACCCCGCTTCTGTGCGGATTTTTGACGCGATAGGGCGAGATTCCACGCGCAGAACGAGGAGGGCAGCCCCCACCCACCCTTCTGTGCGGATTTTTGACGCGATAGCGCGAGATTCCACGCGCAGAACGGTGGGTGACCTAGGTCTTTCGAGTGTCGTTGATGAGTTCTTGCTTCAGGGCGAAGAGACGGTCCGAGATGGAGACGTGATAGACATGGGGATTGACGAGACGCATCACGCCGGGATCGAGACGTTCCATGTCGCTATCGCGGTGAGTGCGTGCCTCCACAATCGCCTTCTCCTGATCTACGGGACCGATATGGAACGGCTCCAGGAGGTCCTCGATCTCAGACACCTTGTCGACGACACGCGACACGCGACCGGCCGAATGATGGTTGAGCCGGAACGGCGTCTCGAGTGTCTCGTCGGCGAGGGCAAGCACGTCGGCTGTGGCCACACCGCGCTCGTCGTAGAGACGCAGCACCTTCTTCCTGCCCGGGTTTACCACCTTCGCCGGTGTGTCCGAGAGCTTGATGGCCGGCAGCCAGCCGTCGGTCCCGTCCTCATAGGCCACGAGCTTGAAAACGCCATCGAGGTTGGGAGCACCCTCAGAAGTGGCCATTTTCGTTCCCACGCCATACACGAGCCGGGAGATCACACGGTCGGCATCGGTGCCATACCGGGGCGCCTCTTCGATGATCTGGTTCTGGATCTGCCAAATGGCCAACTCGTCGAGTCCGCTGGAGAGCACAATGATCGGATCCTCGAACCCAGCGGCATCCAGCATCGCCGAGGATCGCACCGCCAGATGGGCAAGGTCGCCGGAGTCGAGCCGGATACCCACCGGTTCATGGCCTTTGCGACGCAGCTCCTCGAACACCTTGATGGCATTGGGCACACCGGACTCCAGGGTGTCGATGGTGTCAACGAGGAGCAGGCACTCATCGGGATATACGTCGGCATAGGCCCGGAACGCCCCGAGCTCGCCATCCCCCATGGCCATGAAAACCTGCACCATCGAATGAGCGTGGGTTCCCTTGGGGGGGAAGCCCACCAGGTGGGAGACTCCCACGGCGGAGGTGTAGTCGGCGCCCCCGACCAGCGACGCCCTGGAAGCGGCGGTGGCCCCACGATCGGCGGCACGACGCATGCCGAACTCGAGGATCGAGCCCCCGCCAGCGGCAACACGTACTCGAGATGCCTTGGTGGCGATGAGTGTCTGGAAGTTGAGCTGGTTGAGCAGGGGTGTTTCGATGATCTGTGCCAGGGAGAGGGGACCCTCCACCACCGTCATGGGCACATTGGCGTGCACAACCCGGCCCTCGGGAACACCCGTGATATCGAGGGCTCCGAATCCGCCGACATCGCTCAGCCACTCAAGGAAGTCGTCACCGAACATCTGTCCACCGGTGACGGTGCGTTGTGATCGGATGGCGTCGAGCTCGGTATCCCCGAACCGTGCCGATGCAGCCCACTCCAAGAACCAGGCCTGTCCGGCGGTGATGCAGTATCCGGCCTCGTGCGGCCCGTAGTCGGGGTACCTCCGGAAGAAATGCTCGAAGCGTGCATTCTGCTCGTGGATTCCCATCCTGAAGTAGAGCTGGGACATGGTGAGTTGGTACTGGTCGGTGAACAGCACACCCTCGGCGAGTGATCGATCCATGCCATAGAGGTTACGCTGACGAACATGGATTACGGACCAAACACGGGACTCGTCGTCGTGGACTGCCAGAACGACTTCGCCGACCCGGAGGGCTCGCTCTCCGTCGATGGCGGAGAAGAGGTCGTGGCTGCTTGCAACCGGGAGATTGAAGCCGCCACCGCGGCGGGGGCATCCGTCGTTTACACCCAGGATTGGCATCCGGAATCCACTCCCCATTTCGAAAAGGACGGTGGGATATGGCCCGTGCACTGTGTCGCCGACACCTGGGGTGCCTCCTTCCATCCCGATCTCGTGGTCAGCGGACCGTCAGTGAGGAAAGGCCAGAACGGCGAAGACGGCTACTCCGGGTTCACCATGCGCGACCCGGAGACCGGCGTCGAAACCCCTACCGAGCTGAACGATCGCCTCCGAGAGGGGGATGTGACCGACGTGGTAGTCGTCGGACTCGCCCTCGACTACTGCGTCAAGGCCACCGCACTCGATGCGGTGAAGAATGGTTATGAGACATCCGTCGTCCTCGGTGCAACCGCAGCGGTTGACCTGGAGGGCGGAGACGGTGATCGGGCG
>WHTL01000272.1 GCA_009377735.1 Acidimicrobiia bacterium | reverse complement strand
GGCGTACCTGGCGCGGATGGTGGGACAGAAGAGGGCGAGGAGATCTTTTTCCTGGGTAGGGAGTATGACGCCGACGAAGCCCATGCGATGGGGATGGTGAACGAAGTGGTCCCCCACGCTGAATTGGAAGCCACCGCTTTCCAATGGGCAAAGGAGATCACGTCCAAGTCCCCTATGTCCCAGAGGATGCTCAAGTACGCCTTCAATCTGATGGACGATGGTCTGGTGGGACAGCAGCTCTTCGCGGGAGAAGCAACCCGCCTCGGATACATGACCGAGGAGGCGGCCGAGGGACGTGACTCGTTCCTGGAGAAACGCCCGCCCGACTTCAAGCAGTTCCCCTGGTACTACTAGGCGGATAGGAGGACGACGATGCAAGCGGGACGATGGCTGGAGGCGGCGCGGCCGCGCACCCTCCCCGCGGCCGCTTCCCCTGTGATCCTCGGTTCCGGGCTCGCCATCGGTGACGATGTGTTCCGTTGGGATGCCCTGCTGGGGGCTCTGATCGGTGCCCTCGCCATCCAGGTCGCGGCCAACTTCGCCAACGACGCCTCTGATGCCGCTCGTGGTGCCGATAGCGCCGACCGTATAGGGCCAGTTCGGATGGTGGCCACGGGTGAGGTGTCTGCCAGACAGATGTGGATTGCAACATGGATGGCGGTGGGTGTCGCCGTCATGGCGGGGATCTGGCTAATCACTATCGCCGGTTGGGTCGTGGCCCTCATCGGGGTGCTTTCGATAGTCGCCATGCTGGGGTATGTGGGTGGCCCCGTCCCGTACGGATACCGGGGTCTCGGGGAGGTATTCGTGTTCGCCTTCTTCGGACTGGTGGCCACGGTGGGGTCGCGCTATGTGCATGACATGGCCGCGCCAATGGATGCCTGGCTGTTGGGGATCCCCATCGGTCTTCTCGCGACGGCCATCCTTGTCGCCAACAACTACCGGGACATCGAAACCGATGAGCGTGCGGGTAAGAGAACCTTGGCCGTAATTTTGGGAAGGCGGAAGACCAGGTACCTCTATGCCATGTGTACCTACCTGCCGTATTTACTGATTGCCGGCTTCGCCACTCTGGGCTGGACCCCAACCGCCACGCTCATCGCCGCCCTCGTCCTCCCCTTGGCGATCCTCGCCAACCAACGTCTCGCCATTGCGACGACTCCTCCCGACCTGATCTCGATCCTCGCGCTCACATCTCGTCTCGAGTTGGTCACCAGTCTCTCCCTCGCGGTGGGGGCGGCAATCTAGAGTGGCCCGCCTCTAGGAGGCTGGTGTGGAATGCCGTTGTGCAGATCGGCGGCCAGGCGCGCCGGTCGCAAGGACGCACGACGACGGCGCACCCTGTGCGGTGCTCCTAGGAGGAGGACGCCGCGAGCGGTGATGACTGGTGGTCGAGATGTGGGGCATGTGTTTCACACCAGCCTCCTAGCGACGCTTACACCAGATGGGTAGCCGCGTTCCAAGGATCGAGACTGCCCGAGAGCACCTGTTCCAGTAGTTCGCCGTCATCGGGATTCTCGATCCGCGCCGCCACCTCCATCTCGATGGCCTGCCGCAGCCAAGCATGCCTCCGGCGTCGGCGTCTCTTTTCCCCCTCCCCGGACAAGGCCAGGTGCTGGCGATGCTTCGAAATCGCATCCACCACCTCGTCCACCCCTCGATCCTCGGTGGCAACGGTGGAAATCACAGGTGGTTGGCGTCCGTCACCCTCCGTGGATACCTCCGTAAGTGCCCTAGCCACCGCACCGACACCCGACCGATCGGACTTGTTCACAACAAAGATGTCTGCGATCTCGACGATTCCGGCCTTTCCGGCCTGGATGGCATCACCCCACTCGGGGGACACCACCACGACCACGGTGTCGGCCACGTCGACAACCTCGACCTCGGACTGTCCGACACCAACCGTTTCAATGAGAATGGGGTCGTGTCCCAGGGCATCGAATGCGGTCACCAGGGTGCTCGACGCAGCGGCCAACCCCCCAAGACGACCTCTAGCCGACATGGAGCGCACCATTACCCCCGGGTCGGATGCCGATGCCATCCTGATCCGATCACCGAGGAGGGAACCACCGGTGAAGGGACTCGATGGGTCAACTGCCACCACGGCCGGGTTCCCACCATCGGCCAATATACGAGAGACCAGGGCGCCCACAAGAGTCGACTTTCCCGATCCGGGTGCTCCCGTGATGCCCACAAGATGAGCCGCTCCGCTCCGCTCATCCAGTGGCGCCATCGCATCTCTCCATCCGTGACTGCGGTCTTCGAGAGAGGTGAGCAGACGTGCCGTGGACCGTCTGTCGCCTTCGAGGGCAGCTCGAAGCAGCTCAGGAAGAGACGAGGACCGGTCTGGTTCAGGCGACGGCGTTTACCTCGGTCACGCCCGGGACTCGATCGGTCAGAATCCGCTCGATACCTGTCTTAAGCGTCATCATCGAAAGAGGGCATCCCCCACAGGCACCGACCATCTGGAGATTGACGACACCATCCTCGACTCCGAGCAACACCAGGTCACCACCATCCATCTGGACCGCGGGCCGGATGTAGTCGAGGGTCTCCTCGAGCAGGCTGATATCGACATCGTCGGCGCCACCGTTGGAATCGGTGGTCTGTGAGATGCTCACTTGCTGGCTGTTCGCGGAGTCGGTCATCAGTAGTTACAACGTCCCTCTGCTGGCTCTTCTTCCAGGTTAGTGCATGAGCGGATAGGGACAGCCGCCGCCGCGAATCTCCTGTTGACGTGCGTCCTGGTCCTCCTACCCGCTCACGCACTGTGCATCGCTGGGAGAGGTCCGATCCTGGCCCAAGTGCCCTGAGCCCTGGGTATCCTGCTCGCATGCGTATCGCCTTGGGCTCAGACCACGCCGGTTTCGAGATGAAAGAGCACCTATCGAACTGGATGACCAATGAGGGTTACGCCGTCTACGACCTGGGAACCCATTCCCCCGACCCGGTGGACTATCCCGATGTTGCCGCCGCCATCGGTCGTGCCGTTCTTGACGGCCGCGCCGACCGAGGCGTCATCCTGTGCGGTTCAGGTGCGGGTGCGTGCATCGCCGCCAACAAGCTCGCCGGGATCCGGGCGTCGGTAGCCCACGACACCTACACCGCGGCCCAAATGGTGGAGCACGACGACGCCAACATCATCTGCCTCGGTGCCCGAGTAATCGGCACCAACGTAGCCGAGTCCCTGGTCACAGCCTTCCTCGAAGCTGCCTTCATCCCCGAAGACCGCTACCGCCAACGCCTGGATAAGATTCGAGCCCTGGAGACCTGAGGCCCGCGATCAAGGAGAACCATCATGACGCAGTACTTCCTGACCCTGCCGCACGACTCGGCCGAGGAACCGACGATGGAGTCGATGGACCCGGCGGCCCTCGAGGAGGTCTTCGCCGCGGTCGACGGGTTCAACACCAAGCTCAAGGACGATGGAGCCTGGGTCTTCGCCGGTGGTCTGCACCCGCCCTCGTCGGCCACCACGGTCGACGCCACCGGCGACGCGCCGATCCTGACTGACGGGCCCTACGTCGAGGCGAAGGAGTACCTAGGCGGCTTTTGGATCATCGAGGCCCCGGACCAGGACGCCGCGATTGAATACGCCAAGCTCGCCTCGAAGGCGCTGGGTGGCCGGATCGAGGTGCGAGCCCTCCAGGAGCCTCCGCAAGACGAGTCCTAGCTTGGGAGGTAGGGGGGCACAACATCCTCGGTAGTAGCGCAAAGATGTGGTCGCGGAGGTGCCCCCCCGACCCGACGGGTCCGCCGTCGGCCCACTCCCCGCTCGTTCCGTTCCGAGGGGGGAGAGTCGCGTTCACAACACGCTTGTCAGGTCCTTGATTATGTCCTCGGGGTCTTCCAGGCCGACGGAGAGGCGGAAAACACCATCGCCGGCATAGGAGTGGTAGGCGTCTAGTTGTTGGCCTTCGAGGTGATAGGTACTTTCCATGAGGTCCGCGGTTGGCATCCAATAGATCAGGCTGCGGTGGTGGCCCAGAGACACCGCATAGTGGACTACCTGAAGTTCCTTCATCATCCGCTCCGCAACAGCCTGACCGCCGTCAACGCCGAATGTGAGCATCCCCGAGAAGTTGTCCATCTGGGTCCTGGCCAGGTCATGTTGGGGATGGGATTCGAGACCCGGGTAGATGACCCTCGTCACGGCGTCATGGTTTTGCAGGGCTTCGGCAACGGCGAGTGCCCCTGCCTCGTGCGCAGCCATCCTGATGGGGAGCGTGGCCGCTCCCCGCATTATGAGCCAGGCGTTGAAGGGTGAAAGAACGCCTCCATAATGGACCGTCGCCTCCAACTGCAATGCCTCAAGTCGATCCGTGTTGGCAAGAACCGCTCCTCCGAGGGCGTCGCCGTGGCCGCCGATGTACTTGGTGAGAGAGTGGACGACGTAGTCGGCACCAAGCTCGATGGGGCGGGTGCCGACCGGGGTGGCAAAGGTCGAATCAACTGCGAGTTCTGCTCCGGCATCGTGAGCCAACGTGGCGACACCGGCGATGTCGGTTAGCCGCATAATTGGGTTGGCGGGCGTCTCGATCCATGCCATTTTGGCTGGCTCCTGCAACGCCGCCTCCACCTTGTTCAAGTCGGAGGTGTCGACGGTGGCCACTTCGATCCCCATCCGAGGCAGGGTGTGACGCACCAACTCGGCGGTACCCGGATAGAGCACGTCGCTCGCCACGATCCTGTCACCAGCAGATAGACGGCTCAGGAGGAGAGCGGAGATCGCCGCCATCCCTGAGGCGTAGGCACGGCAGTCCTCGGCGCCTTCCATGGCTGCCAGCTTGGTCTCCAGTTGCCGGACTGTGGGATTGCCCCAACGGGTGTAGAGGAAGCCCTCGTCGTCTTCCTGATCGAGCGCAGAGAACGCCCTTGGCTCGTCGACTGTGAAGGTTGTCGACATGACGATATTCGGGGTGGCAGCCCGCGTGACCGGATCCGGTCCCTCACCAGCGTGAACAGCCGAGGTTCGCAGACGGACTTCAGGTGGAAGATGTGAGGTCATATGTAGTCAGGGGCGCAGTGCCCACGGTGTTGGTCTGATCCCCGTTCTCCTTTCAATCCGTGTGCGGTTGTCGGGATAGAATCATAAATCGAGACGACGTCATGGCCCCGAGAGAGCTATGGGCTTTGTCCGTTGGTGGTGTAGGTGTGGCCGAAAGGACTGGTCCACACGTAGGTGTCGTCGACCCGTCGCAGTTGCCAGGGGGTTTCGTGTTTGAGTCGATGATGAAACTTGCATAACGGTTCCAGGTTCTCAACGACGGTGTGTCCGCCGTCGGTTCGACTGGTGGTGTGGTCGAGGTCGGAGTCCCGGGCGGGCATCCGACAGCCGGGGAATACGCATCGGGGACGGCGTGCCTGTACCCAGCGTTCCTGTCGGGCGGTGGGTCGCCTCTTGGTAGTCCCGTCGGCGAGGACAGCTCCGCAGTCGGGGTGGGTCGCCGCCCACCGCCACTCCCCATCATGGTTGTCTAATGCTATCTGGCGGGCAATATCCGACAGGACGGGCCCCCACCCGGGTATCTCCCCAGGATTCTCGTTCAACCCGGCGAGGGTCTCGAGGTCGACTCTGAGGTCGACAACCCCCCGATTGTTAGTTGTGGGGTGGTC
>WHTL01000239.1 GCA_009377735.1 Acidimicrobiia bacterium | reverse complement strand
GCGACGATGGTTATCCCATGCTCCTCCTGCACCCTCCGCATCACGTTCCTGATCACTGCGACGTCGGGATGGTTGTTGGGATACTCCCCACCAAGGGAAAGATTGAGGACGTCTGCGCCGTTCTGACCGGCGTAGATTGTGGCGTCGAGCACCGCCTGCATTGAACATGACCTGTCGGGGCACACCCTGAGGGGCATGATCTTGGCGGCGGGCGCAACTCCCGAGATACCCTTTCCGTTCTGGGGAGCGGCGATCAGAGAGGCGACGGCGGTGCCGTGTCCGATGGTCTCCTGGGGACGGTTGTCATTCTGAACGAAGTCCCATCCGTACATGTCGTCAACGAAGCCGTTGCCGTCGTCGTCGCGGTTGTTGCCGGGTGTCTCGTCGCTGTTCCTCCAGGTGATTTTCTCCATGTCAGGATGACCGCGGGCCAGACCACTGTCGGCGACGGCCACGACCGCACCTTTCCCCCGGGTGCGGGACCAGGCTCCGTACACCCCGATGCCACCCTCGGTCTCGGGATTCTTCAGTGCCCATTGGTTCTTCTGGCGAGGATCGGTCATCAACTCGAGGTCGTCGAAGTCGAGGTCACCGGCGAGCTCCATCGTGGTGTTGCCCGGGGCGACGGTCACGCCCAGCTCCCTGCTGAGTTCGGCGGCGACCAGGTCGTTATCGGTTCCCATCACCTCGATCTCGACGAGGTCGGTGAACTCGAGGCCACCGATGGTCGATGACGCAGCCACTACACCCTCGAGTGCCAGGGCGGCGTCGGAAACGGTGGAGGCAGTGCCGGCGTCGTCGATTAGTGCGTACAACGTCACGGTTTCGGCTTCCTCGGTAACCTTCTCGGAATCATCCGGCAAATCCTCGGCTAGGTCTTCGTCGGGCATGCCGGGGATGTTGGTGGTGATCACCGGTGCCTCACCGAGGGCATCTTCTTCGCTCGGAGATTCCTGAGCTGCGACGGGGAGCAGTGGAAGCGTCATGGCGACGATGATGAGGACGATCAGATTTCTGCGGATTCTCATTATGGGGTGACCCCTTGACCATTTGGAAGTTCTGGACTGTCTTGGTTCCGTCCGAGCCTTCGAACGGAACCGCTGGACAACGATGATTGGACATGACCGAAAACCCAGCAAAAATGTGGAACGGCCATAGGATACGCCTATGCGCTCCCTAGTTCATAGCCGACGTCTGTTTGTGCTCGTCATCGCCCTCTTGATGGTGGTTCCGATGGCGATTCCCGGTGGCGCTACTCCCGACGAGCCCACCTGGCCGGGGATGCCCTCCCCACCAGAAACGTACAAAGAGGAACCAGGGTCGGTTAGTACCGACGATGTCGTTTTCGACGGTCATGGTTGGGGTCATGGCATCGGGATGTCTCAATACGGGGCCAAGGGACAAGCCGACGAGGGAAGCAACTACCGGGAGATCCTGCGTCACTACTACACGGGTGTGTCGGTACGGGACATCGCGGGAATGGTCCCGGGATGGCTCCTCTCCGGCGATGCCCTCTGGGTGAATCTCCTCGGCGGGGGCATCAACGGTGTCCCCGGAGCCACCTTCACCGCTCGAGCAGGCAAGGTGCGGGTCTGTCAGAATCCACCACCCGGGCTATCGCTGCAGCAGGGCGACCGCAATCCCTATGTCCGGGTCTTGGAGCAGACCCTCCGGGCTAGGGGCGTGTTCGACGGGACACCCAACAATTCCTTCGGGCCCCCGACAAAGGAAGCCGTCGAGACGGTCCAAGCCAACAACGGTCTCACCGTCGACGGTGTAGTCGGCCCTGACACCATCAACGTGCTGTGGCCGCGCGATGCGGCCGGCGACAGGTGTTTCTTCGATGTCACGATGCCCGCGGGCGACACCTTCTCCGTCTCGGCTGTGGGGCGTAACCGGTGCCGGATCTCGGTGCTCGATGCTCGCGGCTCGTGTGTGGCTGCGGTCAAGGGTCTCAGTCCATCGAACCGGATGGAACTGGCCGAGAAGACATACGACGGCAAGCCCCAGCAATTCGCCGACGGCAACATCCGGATTCGACCTGTCGGTGGGTCGTTCCACGTGCTCCTCCAGACCGACACCGAGACCTATATGAGAGGAATCGCCGAGGTGCCGGCATCGTGGCCCACCCAGGTGTTGCGCGCCCAGGCGGTGGCGGCACGTTCCTACGCCATGGGGCAGGCATCCGACCAGGGACCGGCGGGTGGCTTCGACAGTGATCGTCGAGCGCAATGCCACTGTCACCTCTACTCGACCGTTGCCTCCCAGGTCTACTCGGGGTGGAATCGGGAGAAGGAATTCGGGGGAACGTGGGCCGCGGCGGCCCGGGACACGGCCGGTCAGGTGATGTCGCATCCGCAGGCCGGGCTGGTCACGGCCTTCTACTCGTCATCCAGTGGCGGCAAGACCGAGAACATCGAGGAGGTTTGGGGTGGATCTCCGGTTCCCTACCTGCGTTCGGTGAATGACCCCTGGGCACGTGATCCCAACGTCAATCCGTACGCCAACTGGACGGCGACGCTCCCCGCCATCGAGGTAGCCGCCAAGCTCAACTTCGGGACCATGACCAAGATATCGGTGGCGTCCCGCAACACCTCGGGCAGTGCCGACGTCGTTAGGTTCGAAGGCGACGGGACCGTCAAGACGATGTCGGGTTACGACGTGCGCACCCTTCTCGGTCTCCGCTCCGCCTACTTCGACGTCGACTGGGAGGGTTCGGCTTCACCACCCGGTGGGTCGGGACGCTTCATCGACACTGGTGGATCGGTGCACGAGAACGACATCCTGAAGCTGGCCAAAGCCAAGATCACCCTGGGATGCAATCCACCCACCAACAACATGTTCTGCCCCGACGCCGGTGTGACCCGGGGGGAGATGGCGGCCTTTCTAGTCCGCGGCATCCAGATGCCACCCGCGAGCCAAGACGCATTCGTCGACGACGGAGACACCGTCTTCGAGGGGAACATCAACCAGATTGCCGCCAGAGGGATCACCTTCGGCTGCAATCCTCCGGACAACGATCGATTCTGTCCCCACGACACCGTCAGTCGCGGTCAGATGGCGGCCTTCCTCGTCCGTGCCCTGGAACTCCCCGAAACCAATGAGGACTTCTTCGACATGACGGTGCCTCCATCTTTCAGGACGACATAAATCGGATCGCAGCCGAAGGCATCACCCTGGGCTGCAACCCGCCCGACAACACCCGGTTCTGCGGAACCCAAAGGGTTACCCGCGAGCAGATGGCCTCGTTCCTGGTGCGGGCGCTCGGTCTGTAAGACGGGCTCGGGTTCTCCCCCTCCCCGGCTTCGCCGGTACTCCCCCTCCCCGGCTTCGCCGGTACTCCCCCCCGCTGGGGGAGAAACGGGGTACGCCTTAGTCATCGCCATCGTTTCGCAACCCGTCGATGGCCTGGCGAAGGTCATCCAGGGTGTCCTTGACCTCACTGGCAGTGTCGTTGTCGCGGATCTGATCGGCGCTCTTTTGGATGTCGTCCAGCGCCTTATCGAGGTCCCTGCTGTCACCGCCGGCGTCATCGTCATCGTCGTCGCCTCCCTGATCACCCAAGACGAGGATCTCCTCGATTACGTCCATGGCGTCGACCATGCGCTCCTCGTCTTTGGGTTTTAGCTCCGGTGGTCCTAGCCCGACGACGAGGGCACGAAGCTTCTCCAACTCCTGGGTGGGTTCGTCGGTGTTGGTGGTCGTTGGCGGAGTAGTGGTCGTTGGGGGAGTGGTGGTCGTCGTTTGGGAGGTTGTGGTAGCGGCAGTCGTCGAGGACTCACTCGTGGGTGGCGCCGCGGTAAAAGATGCCATTGCCGTGGTGGGTGACGCTGTCACCGAAGCTACCGGATCGGGTTCGGTGCCGGGAGCGGGGTCTCCCAACGCCATGACCACCAGGGTGCCGAGAGCTGCCAGCGTCAGCACAGCGAGAAGAGGCGCCAGCCAGTGACGCCCGCGTTTCTGGGACGCAGCCGTAGCCTGGGCCGTCGCCTCAGGGGTGAGACCAGCCGCCTTGTGAGGCGCGGCCCGCTCATGTCGACCACCACCCATCTGCACGGTCGGTGCTCCGCTCTTCAGCGCCCTGGCAAGCTGGGCCGCTTGAGGTCTACGCCTCGGGTCGGGCCTGAGGGTTGCCCCAATGATTTTGTCGAGGACGGGATCGGCCAGCGCGGGTGGCGGGGTTCGGTCGGCACCCCGGAACGCCGGTGAGCCCCCCAACAGCTCGTAGAGCACTGCTCCGAGAGAGAAGACATCACCCTGGGGTGTCGGGTCCCCCCCTTCCAGGACCTCGGGAGGTGCGTACGAGGGGGTGGCGAGCACCGCCCCCTCGGTGGTTAGCCGGTCGGATGAGTCGGGACGGCGGGCAATCCCGAAGTCGGTCAGTAGGGGGCCGTCGCTTCCGAGGATGATGTTCGCTGGTTTTACGTCGCGATGGACGATGCCAGTAGCATGAACCGCAGCAAGCGCAGAGGCGAGTTGTGAACCAATGGTGGTGATCTCGCGTTTGGAAAAGTCGGGAAGGTCGTCGGCCAGGGTGGGGCCATCGACCAACTCCATCACCAGATAGGGGCCCTCGTCGTCATTTCCGGTGTCGAACACCGTGACCAGATTGGGGTGGGAGATCCCCGCAGCCAGTCGCGCCTCTCTTTCCAACCGTTCCCTCCACCGATCGTCACCATGGCCTGGGTGGGGTCTTTTTAAAGCCACCTGCCGGTCGAGACGGGTGTCGAGGGCGCGCCACACCGTTGCCATGCCCCCTGAGGCGATGGCATCTATGAGTCGATAACGTCCGTCGACCAGCCTGTTCACAACTGTCCAAGGTACCGGTCCCCCTTCGTTAGGTGTTGTTGCCCAGTGGTTTCCGGTAGTCTTGCGCGACATGTCATCGGACTCCTCTTCCTCGTCTGCCTATCGCACTCGCTTTGAGGAGGGTCAGTGGTCGGGTGCGGTCATCGGACTCGGATATGTTGGCCTCCCACTTCTCGTCGCTGCAGCCAGCCGAGGTCATGGCATGATTGGTTTCGACGTCTCCGAACCCACCATTGGGCGACTCAACTCCGGTGTCTCCCACGTGGGCGATGTCTCGGGAGAGGACCTCAAAACCGTCCTCGATGCGGGTGCCAAATTCACCACTGATCCCACTCTCTTGGCCGATGCGGATGTCATCTTCATCTGTGTTCCCAGCCCGCTTGGTCGTAACCGACAGCCCGATCTCACTTATATAGAGGCGGCAGCCGACACCGTCGCCTCGATCGCGAGACCGGGTCAGCTGGTCTCCCTCGAGTCCACCACCTACCCGGGAACCACCGAGGACATCATCGTCCCTCGTCTCGAGGAGGCAGGTCTCACGGTGGACAAGGACGTGTTCGTGGCCTTCTCTCCAGAGCGTGTGTCCCCGGGGGACGAACTGAAGACAGCGGAGATCCCCAAGGTGGTTGGAGGGGTCACGGGTCTCTCCGGTGACGTCGCCGAAGCGGTGTACTCCCAGCTGGTTCCTTCGGTGCACCGAGTATCTTCGTCCCGTGCCGCCGAGATGGCCAAGCTCCTCGAGAACACCTACCGGGCAGTCAATATCGGTCTCATCAACGAGATGTCACAACTTGCCCACGAGCTCGAGATAGACATCTGGGAGGTCATCGATGCTGCCGCCACCAAGCCATTCGGCTTCCAGCCCTTCTATCCAGGGCCCGGAGTTGGGGGCCATTGCATCCCCCTCGACCCCCAATATCTCTCCTGGCGGGCACGCGAGGCCAATTTCGCCACTCGCTTCATCGACACCGCCGACCAGGTCAACACCAAGATGCCGCGTTACAACGTCGATCGCATCGCGGCCGTACTCAACGATCGGGGCCTCCCTGTCCACGGGACGAAGCTGTTGGCGGTGGGTACCGCCTACAAGCCAAATGTCGCCGACGACAGGGAGTCGGCTTCCCTTCTCGTTATCGACGAGCTCATCGCCAGAGGCGGCACAATCAACGTCTATGACCCGGTCGTGGGTAGCGAGAGGATCGCCTCCCTCGGTTATGAACCGGTGACTGACCCCGACGAATCCGGACCATACGAGATGGCGGTGCTTCTCACCGATCACAACGTCCTCGACCTCAAGAAAATAGCCGAATCGGTCCCCGTGGTTTTCGATACCAGGGATGCCTACCGACGCAACGGTATAGAGGCGGAGAACGTCGTCACGCTGTGAG
>WHTL01000312.1 GCA_009377735.1 Acidimicrobiia bacterium | reverse complement strand
CTGGTTGACTTGGTCTGAGTCTTCGGCGAGGTAGATGCCGTAGAGATGTTGGAGCATCCGCCAGGCCACCTCAAGCTTTGGATCACGAGCACTTGCCGAGCTTCTCGATCCGTTCGAGGTCGAAGCGGTCGAGGCGTCTGAGTCGGAGGTAGCGGGAACGGAAGATGTCGGGATCAAAGGCGGGGCGGGAACCCGGGGTGCGATGCATTGCACACGCTAGCGGACCTCAAGGAGCCCGGCGGCGAACCAGCGGGAAACGTGGAAGCGGTCAACGACGCGGGTGGCGTGACCGAGATGGGAGCGGATGGCGGCCCGATAGGAGGGTGATCCGTCGGTGACCACCACCTTCACTCCCCGGCACCAGCGTTGTCCCTGAGCCGGAGGAATCCGAACAGGGCACGGGCGTCGCGGCGGCGGATCACACCGAGGCCTTCGCCGGTCTCCCCGTCTATGAGGACGGTGACATAAACGGCACTTCGGATTTCAACGGGGATGACGGTGGCTAATAGGTCCCAGTTGGGTCTGCCGGCGTAGAGCAGCACCCGGACTCTGAAGGACCTGAACCGCCGAAACCCAAAGGCGATCCGCTTGGTCCTCTTTATGAGGTTGTTGGATGACTGCCTCGGTGGGTCCGTTGGTGGCCCGTCCTCGATGCCAGGCCACGATGTGGTCCTTCCACCGCCGCAACGTCCGACCCAGCGAACGGACCTCGAGTGGGAAGGCTCGGTCTTGGAGGTCGGATGCGAGACGAGTTACGAACTCGTCGGCTAGGTCGGGGTCGTCGATCTCATAGATGCTGCGGATCACCTCTTTCGCGTGCCAGGTGGTCTTCACCTCCCCTTTCGGGTCGCCCGCCGCTAACAGCCCCAGGAGCTTGGTGCGGCCCCGGTCGTCGAGTCGTTCGTCGGCCTTGGTGAGGAGGCGGCGGATCCGATACAACGGGTCGGTCTTGCGGCCTCGGTGGCCGAGCGTCTCGTTCTGGACTCGGCGGCGGCACTCATCCAGCTTCGAGTTCGCCAGCTTGATGAGATGGAACGGGTCGGCGATCTGGGTGGCGTCGGGCAGCATCGTGTCGAACACGGCCCGATACGGGCTGGACAGGTCCAACGTTGCCCACTCGATACCCGATAGCCACTCGTCTCCTCGGGCGGCCAGCCAGGCGGCCGGCTCGGATCCGCCCCGACCAGGAACCACATCCAACAGGACGCCTTGGGCGACGTCGACGATGGAGGTCGACCACAGCTGTCGTCGCCACATCCCCACCCTAGCGAACAGCGTCTCGTCCATCCCCAACGCCGTCACCGAGCCGATCCGGTCGACATCGGCGTCGAGGAGAGCCTCCCCGTAGGCCAACACAGCGTTGTTGACGGTGTGCCAGTCGCATCCCAGCTCCCGGGCTACCTCCGCCACCGTCCGGCCACACGACCGACCTGTTCGATCACCCACCGGCCTGCCCGATCTGTCAGCCCCAACCTCGGAGAAGCGATACGAGCATCGACACCGGTCCACGAACCCACCGGGCACTCCGGACCCGGACAGCGCCACCGGTGCTTGCGCCACACCGTCCGCACCGGCCGCCCGAACGCGGCCAGATCCACCAACTCCACCACCGGCCGATCCTTGACCTCCGCCAGCGCCCCACACTCGCCGCACACCGGGCGTAACCCACGGGACTCGATATGCAACCGCAGCGGCCGACCAGCACCGAGATCGTCGACACCGAGAACGTTGACGTCGGGCAAACCGACGATCAGCTCGCAGACGCGGATAGGGTCAGTTTCCACAGGGGCTCTCCGTTCTGATAGGCGTTGAACACCAATCAGATTGGCAGGGCCCCTGTCAGTCTCCGTGGACCCTCACACCCCCGCGCATTTCCGAAGAGCCACATAAACGGTGGCCACGCCGCAGCGACGTTTTGTCGACCATGAGGATCCGGCAACGGGCGCCGCCGTCGGGCCGCCACCACCAGATCCGACCAGCCTCCCACGACGGCCATAGTGTAATGCCATGGAAGGTCGTAGCGGCGAGAGATCTCCCGGATCGAGAGGTGGTTGACGTCTCTGATTAGTTGACGGGCCAGTCGACGGGTGACATGGGTGCGCCGACCCACCAGGATCTCGGGATGTACCTCCCAGGACGATCTCGGGATGCTCCTCCCAGGACGATCTCGGGATGCTCCTCTTTAAGAGCGCTCCCCGCACTCCCCACACGAGAAGCGGCGCCGTATCCACATCAGGGGTGATGGGACGGCCCCGCGGGGCGGATCCACCACCCTCAGCTGGCGGCGGTCATGTACCCTGAAAGTCTTGAACCCACAATGCGGGCAGCGGACCACCCGACGAACGTCGGCGGCCTCCACCACCGACTCTCTGATGGGTCTCATGGTTCGACCACACCCGACTCCACGGAACCCTCACCACATCCCACCAGCCGAATGCGAGGAGGCTCACTACGGTCAACCAGCCACCACCAGATGAGGCTGGAAAACCAAGAACTCGGGCCTCCATCAAAGCCAGAGAGGACCAAGATGCCGTCTTCACGATTCTCCTTGGCACGGCGCAGCTCTCGGTTCTCCAGTTCAACCGAACCGAGCCGGCTGCGTCCTCATCGTCCGCAACCCCAGGACTTCGACTATCACCCGATCTCAGACCATCACCCGATCTCAACCGAGCACGACATTGACGCCCGCCTTCGCAGCTGGACAGGCGTCCCGACTCACATAACTTTCGCGCCTCTATCGTCGTCTCCTCCAACTAGCCAAGGCGTGTGAGTGTCTATCGTCGCTCTCACCTCGCCGGCAGACTCTAAGATCGCCATATGTCCGGCGCCCACGAGCAGTTCCAAGCGCGCGTCAGGCAACGAACGAGCAAACTGCTGAGTCTCGCGAACCGAAGTGGATGTGTCTCGATCGCCCGCAATTACGAGACACCGTTGTCGAATCTCTGCCAGACGCTCCCGAAGATCAAACTCCGCGATAGCTTCCCACGTTCTAGCCTGTGTCGACTTGGGCGTGCCCAAGAGGAGTCGCCGAGCTCTTCGAACGAACGCGGCTTCTGAGTCCACCACTGCGGACCCGAACCACCGCACAAGTGCATCTTCCGTAGCTTCGGCGCTATCCATATATTGAACCAATCTGGCCCTCTCGCGAAGCGTCGCAGCTCCTTTTTGATTGAAACCACCCACGGTGCTTATAAGGACACAAGACGTAACCCTTGTCGGTCGTGTAAGTGCCAGGAGCTGAGTTATCATTCCTCCCATTGAGCAGCCCACTACGACGGAAGCCGATACTCCCAAGTATTCCCATACCGCCGCAACATTATCCGTTAGCTTGTCCAGCGTAATCGCCCGACTCTCCAAGTTGCTCGGGGTCAGGTCTATAGTCAGTACCGATCGTGTTGATGCCCAGGCCTCCACATACGGCGCCCAAACCTCTCCGCTCATGCCAAACGGATGCAGCAGTGTCCACGTTGGTTCGCCGGAACCTCGGCGATGAATTGGGATACTTCCTTCCCGAGTCTTGACAAACCCCTTCAACTCCTTTCTCTCTGACTCGGCGCTCTTTCACCCAGTTCTCGAACGTGGCGCCAACCAACAGGAGGGCAGGTCCTGTCATCCAAATGGAGCCTACAAAGTGGGCATCCTCTGCTATTGCGGTTCAGAACTGTTGATCCTCATTTATCCAATACCGTCGCTGTGTGCGGGCTCCCACAGTCGGGCATCTCACACATCGTCGTCGCCTACGCGGGGTTCAAACAGACCCAACGATAGGTCCACAAGGACGGGAAGGACATCATCTAAGAGTTCCGGGCTACTGCGTAGCCATATGGGTACATGATTCAAAGACCCGAACAGATATGCCCGGCTAATGTACTCCACTTTGGGATTAAGTTCCCCGGCTTCGATCGCTTCTGCGATGACTTGCGAGAAAAGTTCGTTGTGTTCTTCGCGCCAGACCTTCATCCTTGGCCTGATACTGTCAGGCCAGTCGAGCGGGTGCAGGAAGAGGTGGGCCAACTCTGGAGTATCACGAACAGTCAGTTCCAGCTGTCGTTGGATCATGGTGCGCAATCGGTCGATGGCAGGCGCGTCAGTATCAGCGATTCTTCTCAGCTCAGAACTAACGAAGTTGGCGCAAGTCTCGAGACATGTCAATGCCAGGTTCTCTTTGCTTGAGTAATAGTGGTAGAGAGACGCTTTAGCAAGATCGAGACGATCGGCGATGTCTTCCAAGTTCATACCGTGATACCCGCGCTCAGCAATGAGCGATGCTGCCGTTCTCAGGATTGTATTCATCTTCTGAGCTCGCTTGCGTTCGCGACGATCTTCGCTCTCCATCCCTAAGGTCGACGGCCAATCCGTCGGAGCTGCTACTTTCGGTCCTGACACTTCATCGTTCATGTCTATTCCTTCCTTCGCGGATCCACCAAGCATCGTCACTGAGCTTGCTCCAAGCTGGCAAGCGACAAGCTAGTGGTGTGTCCTTCAATTGGCGCGCGCTTGTTCGAGGGCGACTCGGCCGCGTTTGACCTTGTCGATGATCTCTTCTGCGGTCTTGGTCCAGAGGAAGGGTTTGGGGTCGTTGTTGTGATGGGCCGTGTAGTCCTCGAT
>WHTL01000352.1 GCA_009377735.1 Acidimicrobiia bacterium | reverse complement strand
CCGATCGCCTCATCGAGACGTGTGAGCGAAAAGATCTCGCGATAGTGCTCGGTGAGGCCATAGGCAAGGAGCTTGTGTCCCGATCTCTGAGCCCTGATCAGGGTGGTCACCAATAAACCGATCCCACCACTGTTCATATAATCGAGCCCGGTGAAGTTGAGCACGACCGCGACAGGGTCGCTATCGCTTGCCTCATCGTGGGCGCGGGTGATCTCGGCTTCACTGGCTGAGGTGATCTCACCCTCGATGTCTATCACACGAATGCTCTTTCCGGCATCTCTCACTTCCAGTTTCAGATTGGTTGCGGCCATGGGCCACTCCTCCTCATTTGGCCGCCACCGAGGCGGCTCTCTGATCGTCGTAAATGGTCATGAAATCGGAGAGACGTGTGATCTGAAACACCTCCCGATAATGTGCGGTGAGGCCGTAGGCGACCACCTCACGACCTTCCGCCCGGGCTCTTCCCAGGAGTCCCACGATGAGGGCAATACCCGTCGAGTTGATGTAGTCCGTCTTGGTGAAGTCGAGAAGGACCCTGCCATCCCCGCCCTCCACCTTCCGGTATGCCTCCTCCAGGCCCTCCTGGGCGCCCGAATTGACGTCACCCGACAACTCGATGATCGCGTCGGGGCCGCGAGTCGAGATATTCGCATTGAACACCGTGCCTGGCATCAGTTCTCTCCTGTCTTGTTGATGACGAACTCAACCGTGTGCATCCCGTCCAAGCTGGTGGTGGTGACCTCATCGGCCATCTGGTCGATGAGAAACAGACCCCACCCCCGCGGCGTCTGCTCACCTGCGAGCTTCGCCTCGAGGTCTGGTTCCGTCGCCTTCGGGATCTCTTCATCTCCACCGTGGTCCGTTACCCGCACCACTACAGTGTCAGACGTCGTCGCCACCTCGACAACGACGTCAAGGGAAGAGTCGAAGTGGTTGCCATGCTCGATGGCGTTCATCACCGTCTCCCCGACAGCCGTCTCCAGCCTCTCGAGACGACCGCCCTCCAAGCCCAGATCAGCGACCAGGGCACTCACCTTGTCGATGGCGATTCGCTCATTGCCCTCCTCGGACGACACCGAGAAGGTGGCCAAGATGTCGGAGCCTTCCGGCCCCATCGTGAACGCCTGCGCGGAGTGGCGTGCAGAGTCCGTGCGGCGGACAACGACCAATGTGATGTCGTCTTCCTGCTCGACATGGGGGCCGGTGTGTCGTTCCACATCGTCGACGATGGCGGCGACGAAACGCCCATCCTGTACCGGTGCGGCAACGCGACCCAACAGCCGCGAGAAACCGTACATCTCCCCATTGGGATCGTGGGCCTCGGTGATACCGTCGGATGTGAGCACCATCACGTCCCCGTCCCTGAGGTCGTGTTGGCGTTCCTCGTACTCCATCCCCGACATCAGCCCCAAGGGCATACCGGTGGCACGCAACTCGATCACACCGTCACCCGTCCTGATGTAGGGCAGGTTGTGCCCCGCATTGGCGATGGTCATCCCACCACTCTCGGTGTCGAGGGTTGCGTAGAGACAAGTGACGAACATGGCAGGTGGAATCTCATCGACGAGTGCATCATTGACATCCGCCAGCACGGCGCCTGGCGTGTCATGGCGTGCGGCAGCCGCTCGCAGCATCGACCGACAGGTCGCCATCACCAGTGCGGCGGGAACACCCTTGTCGGTGACATCGCCGATCACAACACCAAGCCGTCCGTCGGAGAGATCGATAAAGTCGTAAAAGTCACCGCCGACGGCCCGAGCTGGCCGGTAGAAGGCATCAACTCCCCAACCGCTCCTCTGGGGCAGCTCGCGTGGGAGGAGGGTGTGTTGTATGAGGGCCGCGACCTCCAGCTCTTGTTGGATTCGCTCCCTCTCCTTGGCCTCGATCTGTTGTTGGCGAACCAGCTGGGCGACTCGCATGGCGGGTGCTACCTGGGAGGCAAGGTTGGCGAGAAGTTTCCTGTCGTCGGTCGAATATGGTTGATCGGAGAGACGAGGCCCCAGATAGAGAGCGCCGAGGAGCTCACCCTGACCCACCAGGGGCACCACGATGCTGACACCGGCGCCCCGTAGCTCCTCCAAGACAGACGAATCGAGGTCAACGTTGTCGAGCTGAACAGGAGCAGCTGTGTCAATGAGATAGGTCTCCAGAGGGTCCCCCGGAGGGATGGGAATGGAGTCAACCGTCATCGCGGGGACACCAACGGTTTCGGCGGGTATCTCCGGTGCTTTCTCCTTGGGACGACGTCGCAGCATCTGGACCATGTCTCCTTTCTATCCCAAAACCGTTCCGGCAACGTAACGGCGTTCGATCATGTCACGATGGCCGCTCACTCAACCAGAGCCAATGCTGCTCCGAAGATAGCCATGCTCACTCCCTCAACCAGACACCGACTGAGGCGGGTTGCATGGTGTTGGTCACGACCGACACCCAGTCGTCGGTGAGACGTCTCGTGTCGACCGTGTCCCGCAATCGGACCGAGAAGGACGCCACGACGCGCTCGGCGTCGTATCGGGACCGATAGAAGCGACGATCGACCCAGGCGAGCACACGTGTTCGTATCGGGTTGAACAGGGCCGCAGCCATCAAGGTGGCCCCGGCGACAAACAGTGGCGGCTGTTCCCCGATGAGTTGGGAGGGCAGCCACACCGCTCCCACGACGTACACCAGTGCCAGGATGGCGACAACGATGGTGTAACCGACGGTCCGGGAGACGATGCGATCGATGTCGTAGAGGCGGTAGCGGAGGATCGCACCCGCGACACCGGCCGGGAAGAGGAGAAAGGCCACAAACGACAGGGGTCTGAAGGAAGGGCCGATCTGGGAGATCATATAGACGATGGTGCCGGCCGCGGCGAAAAAGAAGAACACCTTCATTTGCAGACGCTGGATGCCCCGGGACCGCCACCAGCGGACACCGAGTGAGATCATCGAGGCGACCAGGGCCACATACCAAAGAGCTAGACCGACGGTGGATATGGCATCGGTGACGGGTCCCCCGATTGTCACGCCTTCGAGATCTGCCAGCACGTCGATTGGGTAGCCAATGACGCTGATGGCCACGAGACTCGGCAACACCAGAGCAGGCGCGGCCGACACACCCACCATCACACGCCAGGATCGTGAGACGGGCTTGCCGTCTGGGAACAGGAGAAGGAGGACAGGGAGGAGATAGAAGAACAGCGTTCGAATCCACGATCCCAGCCAGGCGATCATCCCGACCGCGGGGAGGCTGCCAGGATTCAGGTCATGACCGTAGGTGATGTACTCCTCGCTGAACACCCCGATCGCCCCGCTGAGACCCATCACGATGAGGATCCAAGCGATCGGATGAGGTCCGTGTCGTCTCAGGATGAGGAGCCCCAATCCGGGAAGGACCACACCAACTACCGCGTCGGTGTAAAGGAAGATGTCCTCGGTGAGACCGTCCCTAGCGGCCAGGGTGAATAGCACGAGGGCGGTGGCGACCAGGCACCAACTGAGGAGCGTCAGGGCGAGACCCAGTGTCTTCATTGAGGCTCCCTCACCCAAACCGTCGACGACGACGGTGCGAGCGTGGTTGCAACCACGGAAACCCAATCCTCGGTGAGGCGATCGACATCAACCTGGTCTCGCAGTCTGTTCGAGAACTCATCCACCACCGTATCGGTGTCATATCGGGACCGGTAGAAGCGACGATCCACCCATTCCAGCACCCGTTTCCGCACCGGGTTGAACAGACCAGCCACCAGCAGCGTGGCTCCCGCCACGAACACCGGTGGTTGTTCGCCGATCAACCGGGAGGGCAACCACACCGCGCCAAGGACATATACAAGTCCGGCCAGGACGAGAACCACGGCGTAACCCACGGTTCGCGAGACGATTCGATCGATTTCGAAGAGCCCGTAGCGGAGAATGGCAATTGCGATTGCCACATACATGAATACCGTGGCAGTGCCCTCGTACCAGAGCCAATAGGG
>WHTL01000252.1 GCA_009377735.1 Acidimicrobiia bacterium | reverse complement strand
CACTGTCGGTTTCTCCCCCGAGCTCCGGGGCCGCCTCCAGGGCAGGGCCGACACCATCACATGGCTTTCCGGCGCCGTGGCGAGCATCCTCTCGGGTATGGTCTTCGAACTCACTGGCTACAGAACGCTCGCCCTCGTGGGTTTCGCCCTGCTCTCCATCCCGGCGGTCATCATCACCCGTCATCGTCGGGACCTCGCCGTCGCACCCGTTGGCTGACCACCCATTTGGATCGGACTTGCTAACAACGATACGACCAAGCAGCCGTCACCGGAGGGCATCCTTCCTGAGGTGCGACGACCAGCCTTTTTCGGGCATATTCTGGTGACGTGGTCTTATGCCTCGATTCGGCGAAGGGCAGAAGGAGACTGATCGATCGTGAGAATCAATAAAAGGGCATTGTGGGCGGCGACGCGAGTCGCCGATCGACTCAACCCGATCACGTCCGGGCCGTCCGCCCCTCTTGCAGTCGATGCGGTCATGGAGGCCTTCGCACCCTCGTTGATGCCCCGCAAATCCCTTCATCAGGGAATAGCCGCCGGTCTTGCGCTCATCGAGGCACGTGTCGTCGGGCAGTCGGTCGACGCATTCGCCAGGCGACTGGCACCCGTCTCCTCTCCACTGTCCTGGCGCATCTTGGCGCGGGCACTGGTGATGGCGAGCGGGTCCGCTATCGGCCGGATAAGTGAGCAACCCGAGGAGTCGACGGCGCTCGCCTCACTCCGGAGCGCCGGACGCCTGGCGACAGTCGCCGCTTTGGGTGGGATCGTCCACGAGGCTGGCAAGGAGGTCGAGAGCAGGTTCTCCGGGCCATGGGTTCCGATTGCCACCGGTGCTGGGGGACTCGGTTACGCGGTCAACCGATGGGCGAGCAACCTCCAGCTGAGTAACAGTGTGATCGAACGCTGGACGGAGGACGACGAACCGGCGCGCCTGCTGCCGTCGATGGCCATCGGGGCTCTGGTGTCGACCGGGGGCCGTCTGATCGGCAACGGGTTTCTCACATCGCGAAGGAGCATCACCGAGTACATGGGGGATGGCCAAGGTCAGCGGTTAATCGGCAGAGCCCTCAACGCAACCTTGTGGGGAGCGGGTGCCATCTCGATGTACGGGACCCTTGTGTCCCGCCTGTCCCGGAATAATGCCAAGATTGAACCAGCCTTCTCCACCGCGCCCGACAACCCGTACGTGTCGGGCGGTACACAGAGCATCTCCCCCTTCGACGAGCTGGGGCTTCAAGGTAGAAGGTATGTAACCGAGGTGGTTCCACCAGATTTAATCGAGGAAGTGCTGGGAAAGGACACCGCCAACCACCCGATCCGGGTCTACGTAGGAGTTGCGTCCGAGCCTCTCTACGACACCGCACGCTCGGAACTGGCTCTCCGAGAGATGGAGAAGCTGGGTGCCTTCGACCGGAAGTACCTCTTGTTGGTCTCCCCGACGGGCACCGGGTGGGTCGACCACGCCATGATCGACGCGGCCGAGATCCTGGCGCGGGGCGACATCGCCACCGCCTGTATCCAGTATGGAACAGCGCCGTCGTTTCTCGAGGTCCAGGGGGTCTCGCTGGGAAGGGCGCAGTTTCGTCAGCTGCTCTGGGGCGTTAGGCAACGTCTCCTCGCCGTTCCCGAGGATGAGCGGCCGACCGTCCTTGTGTTCGGGGAGAGTCTGGGCGCATGGAGCAGTTCGGACGTGGTCATGCACCAAGGCACCTCCGGATTCGACCACTACGGCATCCACAGGGCGTTGTGGTTCGGGCTACCCGGCCTCGCCCGTTGGTCAAGGACCGGCATGCGGGAAGGGCGCAACCCGCTCACCCCAGCGGGAACCATCGGCACATTCGACAATTACGACCAATGCTTGTCCCTCACCCCTGACGAGCGAGCAAATCTCCGTGCAATAGTCGTGGACCACGACAACGACCCGATAGCCCAAATGTCGCTACGCACCGCGGTCAAGAGGCCCCCTTGGCTGAACAGTCGGCGGGGACGAGGGGTGCCGGAGACGATGCCCTGGTCGCCGATCAGTACTTTCCTGCAGATACTCGTCGATGCAATGAACGCCATGGTGGTCGTTCCCGGAGAGTTCAAGTCGTTCGGCCACGACTATCGGGCCGACACCATCGACTTCGTTCAAGCGGCATTCGATTTCCCGGAGTTGACCGACGCGCAGACGAAGGCCCTCCGTCGGACCCTGCTAGACAGGGAGGTGGACCGAGGGGAGAGGATCAAACAGGGTCCACACGCCGTCGAGTCGTCGATTCAATAGGTCGCGCTGAACGGACAGTCGAGGATGCCACCGGGACCTCACTATTCGCGGTGGTGCCGTCACCCAGACCTCCGTTCCCGTTGCTGCCCCAACACCAGCCGGACCCGTCCGTATCGACTGATCTGGATCGGGTCACCGCTCCACGAACCTGACACAGCGAGAGTTATCGATCGCGCACAGCTCGTTCATGTCCAACTGCCTCACCACTCTCTTAGGAATCTCGACTGAGAGATCGATTGACTGTCCCGAGGGGAGTGTGCCAACCTGACTCTCTGTGAACGCCGAAGAGTTCGAGGGTGTTCTGCGCGCCGCCCGAATCGGCGACGAGTGGGCGTGGACCCGGCTATACGGGGAGTTTGCCGGACGGGTGCTCGGCTATCTGCGCGCCCGTGGTGCCGCTGACCCCGAGGACCTACTCGGTGAGGTGTTTCTTCAGGTAGCTCGCAACCTCGATGGTTTCACCGGGGACGTTGTCGGCTTTCGAGCCTGGTTGTTTACGGTCGCCCATCGTCGTCTCATCGACGAACGACGGAGCCGCGGCCGTCGTCCCCTGGAGCCGGTAGCCGACCTTGAGGATGTCGAGCCGTCCAATGGCCCCGAACGGATCGTGGTCAATCGGATGGCGACTGCGGAAATCGTCTCGCTCCTCAACGAACTTACCGACGACCAGAGAAACGTCCTCCTGTTGCGGATAGTCGGTGGGCTCACCATCGACGAGATCGGCGTCGCCCTTTCCAAGACCCGGGGTGCTGTCAAGGCCCTGCAACGCCGCGGGTTGAAGAAGGTGGAGAAAAAGTTGAGAAAGAGCGTACCCCTATGAGCGATTTCGACGATTACACGGATGAGATGAACGGATTCGGTGATTTCGGCGACTCATGGGTCGAGTCGGTCCTGTCGGGTGATGAACCCGACGATCACGTCGCCGTTGCGAGATGGATTGCGGACATGCGAGCCGATGGTAATGAGCCCCTCGACCCCGAGATAGCCACCAATCACATAACGATGCTGGCCGAAACCGTTCGTCTCTCCTCCTCATCAGAGGACGAGACGTGTAGTCCAATCGGGAGAGACACCATGATGACCAGACTTCGAACTCGGGTGGCGAGCAAGGTTGCCGTGGCGAGTATCGCCACGCTACTGCTCGGAGGCAGTGTCGCCGCGGCCGCCACGGGGAATCTTCCCCAGCCCGCCCAACAGGCATTTGCCAACATGGGGGCGCTTTTCGGAATCGAGATGTCAGCCGCACCAGAAGATCCCGGTGGAGACGCCCCCGGGGAAGCAAACTCCGATGCCGCCCACAGTTTCTCTGAGTCGGTACGTGAGGCCGTAGACGAGTACCGTTCGGCACTAACCGAATGGACTGACTGTGTTTCGGAGAACGCCGCTTCCCGAGGGGACACCCAAAACGATCCTGAGACCAGAACCGAGGGTCCGTTTGATCCCACCGAAGGGTGTGATCCGAAACCGATTCTCGATATTCCCGAACCGGACATGCCCGCGGAGACTGGCCCGCCGGAGACGGTACCGGGTGATACCGCCCCGCCTGACACGGTCCCGCCCACCACGGGTCCTCCAGACACGGTCCCGCCCACCACGGGTCCTCCTGACACGGTCCCGCCCACCACAGGTCCTCCAGACACGGTCCCGCCCACCACAGGTCCTCCAGACACGGTGCCGCCCACCACAGGTCCTCCAGACACGGTGCCAGGCGACACAGGCCCACCGGACACGGTGCCAGGTGACACAGGCCCACCGGACACGGTGCCGGGTGACACAGCCCCTGATGCCGGTCCCCCTGTCGAGCCCCCTGACGGTGGTGGTGGGTCAGACGGTCGGCCCTAGGACGGTGTTGAACAATCCATGTCACACATCTCTCCGACCAGACATCACCGCTGACTGCGTCCTCGGCCTTGAAGCACCGCAAAGGGTGCGTCTTCGTCCTGCGTCCTTGCCAGCGGCGCGCGCGCCCCAGGTTTCATACCCGCCCCGTGGACCATCCCGCCCAGCCGTATCAGGTTCTGTGACACGTCGACACGCCACACCTCGGCGCCGCGGAGCGGCGACATCATGCCGGGCGGGATGCCACATCCATTTCGATGCCGATGACGGCGGCGACTCTGGTCAAGTCGCCATCCAGCGCGAGCAGCGACGCCCGTCGTCGGTTAGCAACCGAAGCGATCATGCAGTCGACCATTCCGCGCGGCTTGACACCCACCTGGCGGCACCGCCGGTAGATACGAGCGGCGGCGTCGAAGTCGACAACCGGGTCGAAACGTAGGAGCTCGAATCGGACAAGGAGGCGACGAAGGTCGGCCTCCCGATCGTCGTCACGCGCCCCAGCGACCACCTCCATGATGATTGGTTCGGTCACCGCGACCTCGTCACCTCCTGTGATTAGGTCGATGAGACGCCGATCGACCGGGCTGTTCGTTGCCCGGTCGTACTCCACCCACGCCGATGTGTCGACCAGGATCACGGAGCGACGTCGGCCGGAACTCGATCGATCGCGTGGGCGCCGTGCATGGCCAACGCTTCTTCGCGTGTCATCGGCTGCCCAGCGAGGTGCCGTAGTGCGAGATCGACCGCCTCGGTCTTGGTGTGGACTCCAAACCGGTTTATGATCGTCTCCACGTATGAGGTCTCGATCTCGATGTTTGTTCGCGCCTTTGCCATACACGTATCATACACGAGACATGTAGAAGTCGTGTATGGCGCAATCCATGTTGGGTCGATCGTCTTGCACCACAGTGCGGCGCGAGGTCAGGCCGTCCTCGACCAGCCCGGCAAGAGTGGGGTACACCTAGTGTTGTCGTACATGCATCGCTATCGCCGGTTTCCGTCGGGTCGGGTACGCGCTCGGACGGCCATCGTCTTCGGGATCCGGAACGTAGTGGCCATTCATGGCTCCTGCTCGTCGCTATCGTCTGTGTCACCCCATTAGAAACCAGGCTCCACCGTTTTTGTGACACCAAAACGAGAAGTAGAGGAGTCGAAGAACGATCAACACTACCCGTCGACTTCTCGTTGCTGTACCTGTCACAAATATCGGTCCACCGGTGTCTTATATTCGAACAGTTAGCCCGAAGCGATTTGGGACCCCATCGGCACTCCCCGTCCAAGAGGAGAGTCGCCTACTACTTCAAGGAGAAACCGCATGAACCTCGCTCTGTGGATCGTTGCTGGACTACTTGCCGTTGCCTACCTGATCGCCGGCGGCGGCAAGCTGATCATGCCGAAGGAAAAGATAGCCGCCACGACGCCCAGTGCGAGATGGGTCGAAGATTTCAGTGCCGGCAGCCTCAAGGCTATCGGAGCCCTCGAGGTCCTGGCTGCAATGGGCCTGATCCTCCCAGCTGCGCTCGACATCGCGCCGGTTCTGGTGCCCCTAGCTGCCCTGGGCTTGGTGATACTCATGATTGGGGCGGTGATCACACGCATCCGGCGACACGAGGCCAAGTTCATGATGGGGGACCTGGTCTATGTCGCCCTGGCCGGCTTCGTGGCGTGGGGCCGCTTCGGCCCCGAGCCCTTCACCGGTTGACCGATTGGTTGATAACGCCTGATGACGAAGCTCGGCGCCGATGTCATCGGCCTGGTGGTGTGTCGCCTAGGTTGTGGGGTTCTCCACCAATCGACTATGAAGGAGAGAGCCAATGTCACTTGGTTTCGGTTT